>CAZYWR010001427.1:0-19645 GCA_964651185.1 uncultured Polyangiales bacterium | reverse complement strand
GCCGGCGCCATTCAGCGCGCAGGTCCAAGCGATCAAGATCGGCACGGCCGGTCCGGCGCGGCTCGAAGCGGGCTGCGATCCGGGAAAGGGCGGACAACCGCGCGGCGAATGATGGGCGTTTGCCGGCCCGGCGCAGGCGCGGTAGCTGGGCAGCATGCGCTTCGTGTTCGTCATGGATCCGCCGTCGACCGTCAAGGTCGACTCCGACACTTCCTTCGCGCTGATGCTCGAGGCGCAGGCGCAAGGCCATCGCGTCGATCACTGCCTGCCGGAGGACCTGTTTTTGGTCGGCGGCGTGCTGCATGCGCACGTGCGCCGCGCGCAGCTCCAGCGCGACCCGATCGAGCCGATCGCGCTCGCGCAAGGCGAGGACGTGAACCTGGAGAGCGTCGACGCGGTCTGGGTGCGCAAGGATCCACCTTTCGACACCGATTACCTGTGGACCACCCTGCTGCTCGAGCACCTGCGGGGGCGCACGCTGGTCGTCAACGACCCGCTCGGGCTGCGTAACGCCAATGAGAAGCTCTACGCATGCCAGTTCCCCGAGCTCATGCCGGAGACCATGGTCGCGAGCCAGCGCGAACGCATCAAGAACTTCGTACGTCAGGTCGGCGGACGCGCGGTGATCAAGCCCATCGACGGTGCCGGCGGCGAACGCGTGATGGCGCTGGTCGAGGGCGATCCGAACCTGCGCGCGATCATCGACGTGATCACCGACGGCGGCCGGCGCGTGGCGATGGTGCAGCGCTTTTTGCCCGAATACAAAGAGGGCGACAAACGCATTTTGCTCCTCGAAGGCGAGCCGCTCGGTGCGGTCCTGCGGGTCCCCAAAGCCGACGACATCGCCAGCAACCTGCGCATGGGCGGGACCGCGCATGCTGCCGAGATCGACGAGGCCGATCGCCGGATCATCGCGCGCCTCGCGCCGGCGCTGCGCGCCGATGGGCTCTTCTTCGTGGGCATCGACGTGATCGGCGGCTTTTTGACGGAGGTCAACGTGACGAGTCCCACCGGCATCCAGCAGATCGCCCGCCTCAACCGCGAGAACGTCCCCCGTACGGCGATCGAGTGGCTTGCGAAGAAGGTCGCGGCCGGCGCGCGCTGAGCGCTGGAGCGCGCTCAAGGCGCCGAGCCGCTCGGTAGGTGGGCGCGAAACGCTAAAAAAGCCGCGTCCGCTCAGGCCGATTTGCGCATGCGCAGCGCGCCGAGCAGGCGATGGCGGCCGGTCTGCTCCGCGCGGCCGGACAGTGCTTCTTGCACGATGGCGACCACCTCGTCGCTTTGTTCGTTCTGCTGACGCTCGCGCATGGCGGTGGCGAGCAGGAGCGTGGCGCTCTCGAGGCGCGCGACCTCCGCGCGCGCGCGGCGTACGCTCGCGACCATCATCACCGCACCGGACGCGAGCATCAGCGCCAACAACCCGAACAGGCCGAGCCCGCCCCACAGCCAGACACGGCTTGCACGCGAAGCGCTGCGCGCTTCCCCCGCGAAGCCGCGCTGTCCGGTCCAAGCCGCGCCGAGGCCGCTGTTGGCGCCGACCATCGCGCGGTACGCGACGTTCTGGGCCGTGCGCCCGAGCTCGGGCTGCAGCGGACCGCGCAAGGCCCCTGCCAGCGCCACCGCGACGTCGTCTTGGAGCATCGCGCGCACGACCGGGCGTAGCTCGCTCTGCATGTCCGCCGCAGCTTGGGCAAAGGCTGCGTCCGTGACGGCTCGTGCCAAACCCGTGAGCTCCGCGCGCGTGCGTGGCGAGTTGAGCGTCGCCACGAGCTGGTGTGCAGCGGCCTGCGTCACCAGCTGCACGGTCGCGGTGAGCTCCGTCTCCTCCGGGTCCGAGTGCAGCGCGCTCAGCCCCCCCTGCACCGCGTGCTCGGTCAAATCCTTCACGGCCTGCTGGAGGCCGGGGTCCTTGAGCGCCGCGGCGATCGCTTCTTGCGTGCCCGGCTCGGCCAGCTTCTGGGCTCCGCCCTTGACGGCGGCCTTGGAGGCCTGGCGCGCGGCGGACTGGACCGTCGGCGCGCAGCCCGCGATCGCGAGGCTCACCACACAGAGCAGCTTGGCGGTACGCATGAGGACTCGCGATGCAAGGGCGGCGCCGCGGCGCTCCCCGCGCTTCTTGCGAAGTCCGCGCCCGGCCGCTCGTGAGTCCGCTCGCGCCGCGCATGCGCGCGCGCTCACCGTGATGGCGGCAAACGCACGCGAGCCATCGTGCGGCGCCCGCGCGGCGCGTGGCAAAAGCGCGCGCGCGGCGCTCCTGACGCGCACAGCGTCTACGCGCAGGCGTCGTAAAAGACCGCGAGCCAGATCGTGTCTTCGCGCGGGTCGGTCCAGCTGACGCGGTGCCTCACGTGCGCCGGCAGCACGACGAAATCGCCCGTTTCGAGCGCGCGCTCCCCCTGGCCTTCGATCTCGAGCCGCGCGCGTCCCTGCGTCACGAGCACGAACTCACTCTGCGCTTGGTCGTACCAGAAGCCGGCTGGGCTCGCGTGGCCGCGCGACACGATGCGCTCGATGCGCACGGCCTTCGCCTGCAGGAGCGTGGTCGCGAGCTCGTCGGGCAGGGCGCGCGGGATCGCGGCGCGCAAGTTGCCGGCATAAACGGCCTCAGGCACGGCCGGCCCGCTTCGCGCGCGGCGCGCGCCCGAGCCGCGCGATCGGCGCATGGCGAAAGCAATCCCAGCGATGGTCGTTGACCAAGCCCGCCGCCTGCATGAACGCGTACACGATCGTGGAGCCCACGAAGCTGAAGCCCCGGCGCTTGAGCTCCTTCGAGAGGCGATCCGACAGCGGCGTGCGGGCGGGCCAATCCGCTTTGCGCGGCACCTCGTTCTGGATGGCCCGCCCGCCGACTTCGGCCCAGATGAAGGCGTCGAACGAGCCGAACTCCTCCTGCACGCGCAAGAACGCGCGCGCGTTGCCGATGGCCGAGGCGATCTTGAGGCGGTTGCGGATGATGCCGGGGTCTTGCATCAGGCGCGCTTCGTCGCGCGGCCCGAAGCGCGCGACGCGCGCCACGTCGTAATCGCAGAAGGCGGCGCGATAGCTCTCTCGGCGCTTGAGGATCGTGAGCCAGGAGAGGCCGGCCTGCGCCCCGTCGAGCAGGAGCTTTTCGAACCACTGGCGATCGTCGTGCACAGGCACCCCCCACTCTTCGTCGTGGTAGAGCGCGAGCAGCGGATCTTTGTCAGCCCAGTCACAGCGGAGGCGCGTCTTCATCGCTTATCGTTAGCGCAGCGGCGGCGCGTGCGCGCCGGCATTTCGCCTGAAAACCGAGGCGCGCGGGCGGACCTCCGGGCCCGCGCGCGCTCCGGTGCGCGGCGCGCTCGGGGGCGCGGATCGCCCGCGCGCATGCCCGCGGTCGACAATCGCAGCTCCCCATGTAGATTCGGGTGCGCGGGCGCCCGCCGACCCCAGCTGGCGGCGAGGCATGCGAGCTCGCGAGGATGGAAAATCTATGAACCAGCCGCGCAAGGTAGCCATCATCGGCGGAAACCGGATCCCGTTCGTCCGCTCGAACACGTCGTACTCCGAGGCCAGCAACCAAGAGATGCTCACGGCCGCGCTCTCCGGCCTGGTCGAGCGCTTCAAGCTTCGCGGTGAGCGGCTCGGGGAGGTCGCAGCGGGCGCGGTGATCAAGCATTCGCGCGACTTCAACCTGACGCGCGAGTCCGTGCTCGATACGGGCCTCGCGCCCGAGACGCCCGCGTACGACGTGCAGCAGGCCTGCGGCACGAGCCTGGAGTCCACGATCCTGGTGGCGAACAAGATCGCACTCGGCCAAATCGACGTGGGCATCGCTGGCGGCACCGACACCACCAGCGACGCGCCGATCAACGTCTCGGAGGGCCTGCGCAAGATCCTGCTCAAGGTGAACCGCGCCAAGACGCCGAAGGATCGGCTGCTCGCCCTCAAGGATTTTCGCCCGCAGCACATGCTGCCGCTCATCCCGAGCAACGGCGAGCCGCGCACGGGCCTGTCGATGGGCGAGCACTGTGAGCTGATGGCCAAGGAGTGGAAGATCCCGCGCGCCGCGCAGGACGAGCTCGCGGCCGATAGCCATCGCAAGCTGGCCAAGTCGTACGACGAGGGCTTTCACAACGATCTGGTCTCGCCGTTCAGGGGCGTGAGCCGTGACGGCATCCTGCGGCCCGACACCAGCGTGCAAAAGCTCGCGACGCTCAAGCCGGCGTTCGACAAGCAGAACGGCACGCTCACCGCCGGCAACAGCACCACGCTTACGGACGGCGCGTCGGCCGTGCTGCTCGCGAGCGAGGACTACGCCAAGAAGCGCGGCTGGCCGATCCGCGCCTTTTTGCGAGACGCCGAGGTCGCGGCCGTCGACTTCGCCGGGCCGAAGCAGGAGGGCTTGCTGATGGCGCCCGTGTACGCGGTGCCGCGCCTGCTCCAGCGCAATGGCCTCTCGCTCCAGGACTTCGACTTCTACGAGATCCACGAGGCGTTCGCGGCCCAGGTGCTGTGCACGCTGCGCGCTTGGGAGGACGCCAAGTACTGCAAAGAGCGGCTCGGCCTCGACAAGCCGCTCGGCTCGATCGACCTGTCCAAGCTGAACGTGAAGGGCTCGAGCCTCGCGACCGGCCACCCCTTTGCGGCCACGGGCGCGCGGATTGTAGCCACGCTCGCCAAGCTGCTCGAGCAGCGCGGATCGGGGCGCGGCTTGATCTCGATTTGTGCCGCGGGTGGGCAGGGCGTGACCGCGATCCTCGAGCGGTGAGCGCGCCCACGTAGTCGGACGCGCCGATGCTGCCAAAGACGTCCCAAGCGCGGTCGGTGTGAAGGCGGCGGCCACCCCGTCCGATCCTCAGACGCCGCCGCAGTGGCCCTGCGCACGCAATCCCGCGTTGCGTCGCAGGACCCGCTTTGCGGTCGCGCGCTTTCGCTATAGGGTGAGCGGATTATCGAGGTTTTCGCCTGGATGTGCCCGTCTCCCCCCCGCGCCCTTCTCGTGGCCTGGAGCTGTGGGCTCGCGCTCGGTGCGTGCAGCGAGAGCGTGTTGCTCGGTGGCGAGTGCCCCGACTCTCAGCGCGCCTGCCTGGAGCGGCCCCCCGATGGGGCGGCGGACGCGGGCGCGAGCGGGCGTGTCGACGCCAGCACGGACGCTGCAATCAGCGCCATCGACGCGCGCCGTCCGGACGCCCGCAGGCCGCGTGAAGACGACGCCGAAGCGAATCAGGGCCCGCCGCCTCAGCCCGATGCTGGCGCGGTGGTGGTGAAAGACGATCCGGACGCGCTCCTCGATCGCCTGAGCAATCTTTCGTTCGAGCTCGACCCCGGCTCCGAGCCCGGCGACGTCGCCATCCTCAACCTGCCGCCCACCCGTACCTCGATCGACCCTTGGTACTCGTGCTCCATCGTGGGCACCAGCACCAGCATGAGCACGCCGCTCAGCATCGTGCGCGCCGAAAACCAGGTCACGTTGACGGGCTCGAGCAACGCCACGCTGATGCCCTCGGACGGCACGACTTTCATCGGCATGCAGTACTTCATCGGCATCATTCCGTTCTCGCTCGGGCAGATGCTCTCGGAGCCCTTGCCAGCTGGGACGCGCGTGCGTTTTGCGATCGACGTCTCGTCCAATGACGCGAGCGCGCAGCTCTCGCTCGACGTGTTGGGCGGCCAAGCCCAAGATCCCTGCTTCTCTCTCGCACGAGACCGCCCGCTCGCCACCGCCGCCGTGACCTCCTCGAGCTGGCAGACCGTGTGCGTCGAGTTCACGACTGCCAACGACATCACGTACTTCGGCCTGAGCGTTGAGTCGACCAGCGTGGTCGACGGCCACCGCTTGTTTTTCGACAACATGCGCGTCACCGACGAGTGTCCCGGCGATTAGGTCACGCCCAGGGCACGCTCAGCTCGGAAGCGTGGCGAGGCGATGGTCTTGGCCGTGGTCCTCGGCTAAAAGCAAGGCGCTTGGGAGCGGTCTCGTCGGAGCGCACTGGGGTTGCCTCACGCGTACTTGCGTGCGCCGTGGCTCGCGCGCCGCGCGCTCAAGTAAGGGACGAGCGCTGGTGACCCTGCGGCCTCGAGTGCGCGAGTTGGCGCTCAGCGCGTGGCTGCTCGCCACCATCTCTTACGCGTGGACGTACTCCGAGCTCTCGGGACCGAACGAGTACACGCGCGCCTACCTCACCGCGGCGCTGGTCGACGATCACGCGATCCGCATCGACCGTTCCTTGCGGCGCTTTGGGGGCGTGTACGATCTGGCGAGCCACGACGGCCACTTCTACTCGGACAAGGCGCCTGGCTCGAGCCTGCTCGCGGCGCCGATTTACGCGCTCGCCCGCGCTGGCGACGATCCCAAAAACTGGGACGCCGATCGCATCGTCAACCTCGCGCGCACTTGGCTGATGCTGCCGCTGTCGCTGCTCGGGTTCGTGCTGCTCCGGCGCCTCTTGCGCCTGCTCGGTCGCAGCGAGGCCGCGATCGACCTCGTGTCGGTCGGCTACAGCCTGGGCTCGGCGGTCCTGCACTACGGCACCGCCTTGTACGGTCACGTGATCGTCGCGACGCTGTGGATCGCCGTGCTGTACGGCTTGGCAGAGGCCGGCGTCCTGGTCCCACCGGACGCGAGCATCGTGCCGCCGCGCGGCGTGAAGGCGAAGTGCGCGTGGGTCGCTTTCGCGGGCATGTGCGCGGGGCTCGCGGGGCTCACCGAGTACCAAGCCACCGCGGCGGCCGCGCTCTTCTTGTGGCCGGTGCTGCGCAGCGGTCCGGGCCGCTGGTGGGCGGCGCTGGCGTACACAGCGGGCGGGCTGCCCTGCGCGCTGGTCTTGCTCGCCTACAACAAGGCGGCCTTCGGCGGCCCGTTTCAGCTCAGCTATCAGCATTTGGTCGGCACGGCGCTGCGCGATCTCCATGGCAACGGGTTGGCCGGCGCCACGTGGCCCACCCGAGAAGCGCTGCTCGGACTGCTGTTCCGTCCCAGTCGCGGGCTGCTCGCCACGTCGCCCTGGTTCGCGTGCGGATTCGTCGGCCTCGTCTGGATGGCCGGCAGGCGGTCGTTGCGTGCGCTGTGGCTCACGCTGCTCTCGGGATGCGTGTATTTCTACTTGGCGGTGGCGAGCTCGAGCGTGTGGTTTGGCGGCTGGGCCTTCGGGCCGCGGCTCTTGATCCCCGCCATGCCGCTGTTCGCGCTCGCCGCGGCCTACGCGTTCGATGCCTATGCGCACCTCCTTGCGTTCGACGTGATCATGCGCGCGGCGGTCGCATTCTCGGTCGTGTACCAACAGCTCGTTCAGGTGACCTTCCCGGAGCTGCCGCCCGAGACGCAGCTCCCGCTCCAAGAGAGCGTCGGACCGCTGCTCCTCGCGGGGATCGTGACTCCCAACCTCGGCTGCAAGTTCATGCCGCTCGGGCTCAAGAACATGATTCCGCTCGCCGTGTCGCTGGTCGGGTGGCTCGGCTTTATCGCGTGGCCGCGCGCGGGGAGCGCGCGCGCCCGGGCGCTCGGCGCGCTCGGAAGCCTAACCCTGGCGGCGGCGCTCCTGTGGGCTGTGTGGCGCATCGAGCCGCCCTCTACGCCGGAGCAGCGCGCCGGCTGGACGCACTGGGGGAGCACGCTGATGCAGAAGGAGACGCGCTGCCGCGCGCCGCATTGATGCGCGACACCGGAGCGCGCTCGCGCGCGCAGGTGGGCTT
The DNA here is from genome assembly GCA_964651185.1 of uncultured Polyangiales bacterium. GTDB lineage: Bacteria > Myxococcota_A > Polyangia > Polyangiales > DASUME01 > DASUME01. Next base: position 11,989 of record CAZYWR010001427.1, on the reverse strand, counting down.
TTCGTGGTAGTGCTCCCGGGGCCATGAAGGGAGTGGGAGCGCGGGACCGGATGGAGCGCTGGTTCGCGAGCGATCAAGACGGCGCCAGCTTGGGGGTATCACTGGCGAGGAGGCGCACGGCGCCATGAAAGCGCGGGGCTCTCGGCGCGCGCGCTGGCTCTGGCTCTTCCCGCTGCTGGTGTTCGGGGTTGCGGTGCGCCAGGTCCTCATGGTGCCGCGCCTCGAGCCCGCGGGGCCAGGCAACGCCGCGGCGCGCGCGCAGATCGTGCAAGCGGTGCGCGACGCAGAGTCGGGTTTTCGTCGCGAGACCTTCGAGCACTTCCCGGCGGACCCGTGGTCGCGCGGCGACGACTTCGCCGCCAAAGAGCGAGGGCTGGTCGAGCGCCTGGCTGGAGAACAGAAGATGCGGATCGGCGCCGTGCTGGATATCATCGATCGCGACGTGAAGTTCGCCAAAAGCGAAACCGGGTACTTGGGCGATCGCGGACGCGTCGCGCCCTGCACGCCACGCCCGTTTTACGACTGATGCGCATGCGATCGATTCGCCTGTGCACCGCCGCCTCGATGCTGGCTCGCTGTACGCCGCTGCGCCTCGGCATTTTTCTGTGTATCGCCCTCTTGGCCGGCTTGACGGTGCTCGGGCAGGCGCGCGGGATGAACAGCTTTCACGACGCGCAGTTCCTTTCTGCCTATGAGCGCCACGCCCGCATCACGGTCACGCGCTTTCACGAGTGGCCGCTTTGGGACCCGTACAACTGCGGCGGGCTGTACGGCCTCGCCGCCCCCCAGACCCGCTACGCTTCGCCGTTCTTTCTGCTTTCGCTCGTGTTCGGCGTGGACCCGGCCGCGTCTCTGCTTTTCGTGCTGCTGCCCGCGCTCGGCATGGAGGGCATGTTTCGCTACGCACGCCGCTGGGGAGCGCTCGCGCTGCCCGCCTTTCTGTTCGCGCCGCTCTTTCCACTCTGCGGCTGGTTCGCGTTCGCATGGCACTTCGGCTGGGTGCAGTTTCTATCCTTTTGTCTGGTGCCGTGGATTCTGTACGGACTGCGCGGCGCCCTGCGCGGCGAGCGCAAGGGCGCGCTCCTGTGCGCGATCGCGGTCGCGGTCACGGTCGGCTTCGGCGGAACGTACACGCTCCCGCTCGCTCTCCTTTTGTGCGCCTGCGAGTTGTTCGACGCGGCATCGCCGCGGTTCGCGCTGTCGTGGCGCCGGCCCGCTCTGTACCGGCGGCAGGCGCGCGCGCGCGCGCGCACGCTCGCGCTGGGCTTGCTGGCGAGCGTTCCACTCGCGCTCGGCATCGCGGCGTACCGGCTCTGGCCGATGCTGGAGAGCGTCGAGGCGACGCTGCGCGTCATGGGTGGTCAACCGACCCAGACCTTCGAAGCGTTGCAAAAATTTCTGTTCGTGATCGCCAAGCAGGGCGTCGACGACACCGGTCACTTCTACGTCGGCCCCGTCGTGGCGCTCGGGGTGCTGGCGTTGCCGTGGCGGGGCCATAGTGCGCTCTGGCTCGGGGCCGGCGTCGCGCTCGCGTTGGCGTTCGGTCATAGCTCGCCCCACGCGCCGTTCGTGCTCCTGCGCAAGCTGCCGATCTACGACACTTTGCGCTACCCCGAGCGCTATCTGCTGTTGTTCGTGCTCGCGGCGAGCGTGCTTACGGCGCGGGGCGCGTCGACGGCTTGGGCGCTCGCGCGTCGTTGGGGCGGGAGCCCGTTCGTCGTCGCCACCTTGTGCATGCTGATCGCCGCAGCGGTGTACGGGGACGTGCTCGAGAGTAAGAACGCGAAGGCGCTCGCTTCACGCGTCAGCCTCGTCCCGACGCCCAAAGTGCGCGACGCGCCGTTTCGGCAATCGCGCGGCAACCGCTGGTTGATGAGCCACTTTGCCGCCGAGGGGATGGGCTCGCTCGGTTGCGGCGAAGCGTATCCGCTCCCCATGTCGACGCGGCTACGCGGCGATCTCGAGGCGGAGGAGTATCTCGTCGCCGTGACCGGCGGCCGAGCCGCGCCGAGTGGACAGGCCAGGCGGCGCTCCTGGAGCCCGAATCGCGTCGTGGTGGACGTCGATGCGTCCAGTCCGGTGCGGCTTGCCATCAACCAGAATTACCATCCTGGCTGGCACAGCAGCGTGGGTCAGGTCGAGTCCTGGGATGGTCTGCTCAGCGTAAGGCTACCGTCCGGACACCACGAGGTCGTACTCCGGTTTCTGCCCAGGTCGGGCGTGGGAGGTATGATCGCGAGTGTGGTTGCGCTGCTCGGGGGCGTGCTCTTCGTTTTTCGTACGCCGCGATCGCGCCTCGGACGCGCCCTCGCGGCCGGCGCGGGCCCAGTCGTCGTCGCGCTTTTGATGCTGGTGTGGAGCGAACCGCCGTGGCGCCAGCCGCCCCCGCGGACCGAGGACGGCGAGCCCGTGCTGCTCGACGCACCCCCCGACGATGCAACCACATTGCATGTGCAATTCGAGGTGCCGCTCGCGCTGGAGGCCGCACGCTTTCCGTCTGCACCGTTGCGCAAAGGGGCGGGTGAGGCGCCGATCGAGCTGTTCTTCCGCCGCACGGGGCCGCTCTCGCCTTCGCTCGGGCTCTTCGTCCATACCTTCGGTCCGGAGGGAGCCACCGGCCGCGCGGATCATCCGGAGCTCTCTGGTCGCGTGTACTTCGCGAAGATGCCGCTGGAGAAGACCGTGCGAGACCGCTTCCGCGTGTCTTTGCCGCTCGACGCCGCCGGCTCCTGGGAGGTGCGCTTCGGCCTGTGGAACATGTACGGCGACGGGGCGCGCATTCGAGTCAAAGACCGAGGCCGCGCGAACGTCGATAACGACGCGATCGTGCTCGGACGCCTCACATTCGCGGCTCCGCAATGATGACGCGCGCGCCCCGCGCAGCGGTAGCGCGCGCGAAACTCCTGGTCTTGGGCGGAGCCGCCGCGTTCCTCATCTTGCTCCGTTTTGCGGATCTCTCGTCGGCGCCCTTTATCAACGACGAGCCGAAGCTGCAGCTCATGCTCGACCAGCACCTTGCAGCGCGCACGCTTCCCCGGCATGGCCTCGAGGGCACACGGGGCGTCGCGTACGGCCCGACCGCGCTTTGGATCTACATGCCGCTGCGGCTCCTTACGGACGACGTGGGCTGGATCATTGCGCTCCACGTGTGCCTTCACTGCCTCGGGCTCGTGCTGGTCTTTCTCGCGATCCGGAGCTCGGTCGGCCTCGAGACCGCGCTTTGGAGCACGCTTCTGATCGCTTCTTCACCTTACCTGTTCTTCTATGCGCGGCTCGCCTGGGACAATACCTTTCTCATTCCGCTCACGGCGCTTACGCTCTTTTGTTTGGCTCGACTCGAGCGAGGCGCGGGCCGCGTGGGCACCTGGGCGGGCTTGGGCCTGGCGAGCGGGCTCGTCTTCAATCTCCACTTGATGGCACTTCCGGTGATCGCCGCGGCCGCGCTAGTCGTCCTGCCGCTCGCGTGGCGTGATCGCCGCAGTCTGCGCGTGCGGATCGGCGTGGTTGCAGCGGTTGCGGCGCTGGCGTTGACGATCGCACCCTATCTGTGGGTCGTCGGCCCGAGCTTGCACCAAGGTTCTCAGACGCAAATCACCGGCGAGGCGATCGCGCACGCTGTTCCCGAGACGCTGCTCGGAACCGGCATGTATGTCTCCGCGGCCGGCATGGAATACTTTCTGAACGGCCTCATGGACTCGATCGCGGCGCACCTGCGGTCGCTTACGCTCGGCATTGCGCTGGCCTGGGTTGTGCGCGCCGTCGCTTGGAGCTGGCTCGGGCTCTCATGCTTTTTCGCCTGCAGAGCTTGGGCGCGAACTCGCGGGATCGACACGCGCGCGCTTCCGATCGTCGCTCAGTTTGGCGTCGTCTACTTTGTCATCCTCCTGCTCTACTATTACGCGGTCCGTCCTTACCCATTTCATCCGCACTACTTTATGAGCAGCTTTTGGCTCGTGCCCTTCTTTGCCACGTGGTTCGCGACCACAGGCGCTGCTCGCTTGACCTCGCGCGTTCGCTACGCCCGGCTGCTTTCGTATGGTGTACTGGGCTCGATCGCGCTCATCGTCATCTCGAACGTGGGCTTCGTTTTCGAAGCTCATCGCGCGATCGCGCGCCGCCACGGCACGCGCGATGTTCACTACAGCTCGACGCGAGGAGAGCTGCAGAATGCCATGCAGCGCATCTGCGAGTTGGCGCGCGCGCGGGGCCGCACACACGTCGTGATCGATCTGAACTCGGTCGAAGGCGTGCTCTCGAGCCCGTTCGATTGGTTCAGCGCGCACCTCCCGCAGTGTTCGGGCATCGCGGTCGACTATCGCGATCCGGAGCTGCAGCCGCCGCCGGAAGCGCTTGCGGTACGCGTGTCGTATGCAAATACACGTGCACGCGATGCGCGTTTGCGCGTCACGGCGCCGTAACAGCCGCAATGCCGCAGTGACGACCCGCGACAACGAATCAGAAGCCTGGGGCACGGTCTTCTTGGTGGTCGGCTTGTTCGCCGTCGGGCAGGCCGTACAGGTCAAACTCGGCGGTTTCCACCCTAGGGCGATCGATTGGCTCACGGCAGCGGTGCTCGCGTGCTCGTGCGCCGCGCTGCACGCGTCGTGGGCCCGCGCGAAGAAGCTCGTCGAGGCGACCTTGCCCCTGCTGGCCGGGATCGCCTTGGCGCTGCAAGCCGCGCAGCTCATCACGACGATGCCCGGCAACATCGGTAACCCCTCGCCGGCGATCATGGCTCCCTACCTCCGCGCGGTGACGTTCGCCGCCGTGGTCGGCGGGGCGGCGCTGTGCGATCGATCGCGGTTCGGAAAGCTCCTACCCGTGCTGCTGGTCGCGCTTTACTTATTTATCGGCCGGTGGATGATCCACGTGCAGCCGAATCCGTTCATCGATGTCTACGTCTTTCAGCGCGACGGCGCGAAGGCCTTGCTTGCTGGACAGAACCCTTACGCTCTGCGCTTTCCAGATATCTACGGCGGCAAGTCTCCATTCTACGGGCCGGGTCTATCGATCAACGGTCAACTGCAATTCGGCTTTCCCTATCCTCCCTTGAGTCTGCTCTTGTCGGCGCTTGGGCAGGTGCTCGGCGGCGATCCGCGCTACGCGCACATCGCGTGCGTCGGCCTGGCGGGCTTGCTGATCGCGTACGCTCGCCCGGGGCGCGTCGCGAACGCCGCGCTGGCCCTGCTGTTGTTCACGCCCCGCACGATCTTCGTGATCGAGCAAAGCTGGACCGAGCCGTTCGCCATCTTGGGGCTTGCCGCCAGCGTGTTCGCCGCGCTCCGCGCGCCCAAGGCGACACCTTACCTGCTCGGCGCGTTCTTCGTCACGAAGCAATACCTGCTGCTGGCTTTGCCGCTCACCTGGCTGCTCTTGGCGCAGGTACCGGGCTGGCGTGAGAAGGGAAAATGGGTGCTCAAAGCGCTGGTCGTGGGGCTTGCGCTCACGCTGCCCCTGGCGCTCTGGGATCCCTCCGAGTTCTGGCACTCCGTATTCGCTCTGCAGACGTATCAGCCCTTCCGCAACGACGCGCTGAGCTATCTGGCGTGGTGGGTATACTTGGGCTATCCGCCGCAGTCTGCGTTGTGGGGCTTCGCCGCCGCGCTTGGGGCCATGGCCCTCGCGCTGTGGCGGCTACCACGGACGGCGTACGGCTTCGCCGTCGGCATCTCGATCACTTTCTTGGTCTTCTTCGCTTTCAACAAGCAAGCGTTCTGCAACTATTACTACTTCGTGATGGGCGCCCTGGCGGTGGCCCTGGCGGCCGGCGCCTCGCCGAGCCAGGCGCCCTCTCCACAGCGCTCGCCAGCGTAGATTTACGCTCGCTCCGCGCTGGATCTGCGTGGTCTACGTCGTAGCCGGAACGCGACGCGGAGCGCGAGCAGCGCGAAGACGCCCGCTCCGCTTGCGTCCGCTCCGCGCACGCCGCAGCCGTCGCCGCCGGACGAGCGCGTGGTGTCGACGGTCTCGTCCTCGCCGCTAAGAGCGCCCGCGTCTGCGCTCGCCGCGTGCTCGCCCGCGTCGCGCGTCCCGCTTGCAGTCGCAGAGGAGCTACCGTGCGGCGCGCTGCTCGCGGTCGAGCCGTCACGGATCTGCATGCTCGCGTCGCGATCGTCATCTCCCGTGTGGATGCTGCGCGCGCCCGCGTCGCCTGCGCCCGCAATCCCGCCGTCCGCGCCGCCTGGCGGATCCTCGCCGCAGGTCATCGCGCCTGGATCGGGCGCCTTGCCATCGAGCGCGAAGAAGCGGATCACCTCGTCCGCGCGCACATTCAAGTTGTGTGTTTGTCCTTCTTCGCGCACGGCCTCGACGCGCACGACGCCGCACGAGTCGTCGTAGCGCGTGCGCGTCCAACCCGACTGTGGCTGATCTTGCTCCGTGGTCGTGGGTGTTTCGCTGACGCCCAATACGTTCGTCCACTGCTTGATCTCTTCGCCGAAGTTGTCGAAGTTGAGTGTCTGATCCGAGGTGCCATGCCAGAGCTGCACGCGCGGCCGGCTGCCGTGGTAGTCAGGGTAGGCGGCGCGCACCAGATCGCCCCAAGCCTGGCCGGTCTTCATGGTTTGACCAGTGGCGCAGGCGCTGTTCCAATAGCTCGGCCCGGCAAAGCAACCGTAAGGTACGCCGGCAAAGACCGCGCCTCCCTTGAACACGTCTGGATAGGCGCCGAGCAGCACGTTCGTCATCATGGCTCCAGACGACGTGCCCGTGACGTAGACGCGGCTCGCGTCGGCCCCGTACTCGGTCACTGCGTACTTTACCATCGACACGATCGCGTCCGAGTCGCCCTTTCCGCCGTGCTCGAGCGAGGCGTTCGAGTTGACGTCCCAGCACTTGTCGGTGTTGTGATCCGGGGCTTCTGGGTAGATGACGATGAAGCCGTGTTGATCCGCGAGCGCGCGGTAGCCCGTACCCGTAAAGAACGCGTTCGCGCTCCCCGTGCAGTAGTGAAGAGCTACGAGCAGCGGCGGCGTGGACGCGGGCTTGTCCGGCACGTACACGTACATCTTCGCGCCCGTGGGGTTGTCGCCGAAATTGGCGACAGCTTGCAGCGACGCGGCTTCGGCCGACGCGGCGGCGAATAGCACGGCGCCCGCGCAGCCCAGCGCGAAGCCACTGGGTCTGGGTCCGATCACGGGGCCCATGCATCGCAACTTCCGCGTGAGATCCGGGTGAGAGCGCCTCATGAAGACCCGCCCTTCATGTTGAGATGGACATGTCCACACGCGGGCATGCGGTGGCGCGCGCGCCACGACGAGATGAGATTGGATCTCTCTTAAACGAATCTCGCGCTTGAAGCGATGCAGAAATGTGCATCTCGATCGTGCACTGGCCGAAATGACGGTATTGACGCGGCGCGTGCCGCTTCGGGCAAACGGATCGTGATGAACGATCGTGGAGACTGATGACCCGAAGTCTAATTTTCATGCTCTCTTCCAGAGCCATGACGAGCTCCCTCCGCGAATTTTGTGCGCGTGCTCGCAACGTCGCGCGCTGGTCGCGCGCCGCTGCGCTGTCCTCGGTGCTGAGCGCCGCCGCCGGTGCGGGCTGCGCAGAACCACAGGATCACAGCGCGAACGAAGGCGATGATGACGCGAGCGAAGCGCGCGACGCGAGCGTTCGTACCGCCGATCGCGACAGCGGAACAGCGCGCGATGCAGGCAAAGATGCCGCGATCTCTAGCGCAGTAAAGTCCGACGCCAGCGTTGACGCGGGCCGTACGAAGGGAGATGCAGGCGTGCCGACGCATGACGCGGGCGCCACCGAAACCGATGCGGGATTGAGCGCGTCAGATCCGAAGCCTCTCGCGAAAAAATTCGTGGGCAACATCACCACGAGCGGGCAAGTCCGGCCCGACTTCGCCGACTACTGGGACCAGATCACGCCAGAAAACGAGGGCAAGTGGGGTTCCGTCGAGGCCGTGCACAACCAGATGAACTGGAGCGGCCTCGATCGTGTGCACGACTACGCAAAGCAGCACGGCATCGTGTTCAAGCAGCACAACTTCGTCTGGGGCAATCAGCAGCCGAGCTGGCTGTCAGGCATGCCGGCGGATCAGCAGCGCGCGGAGGTCGAAGAGTGGATTCGTCTGTTCTGCGAGCGCTACCCCGACGTCGCGTTGATCGACGTCGTGAACGAGCCGCCGCCGCATACCACGCCCGTGTACATGCAGGCGCTCGGTGGCGCCGGCAAGAGCGGCTACGACTGGATCGTGCAGGCCTTCACGTGGGCGCGCCAGTACTGCCCGAACGCCAAGCTCATCCTCAACGACTACAACAACATCGAGTACCAGGCCGACAACAGCCGCTTCACCGCGATGGTCCAGGCGATTCAGGCGGCCGGTGCATCGATCGACGCCGTCGGCGCGCAAGCCCACGACGCGTACAAGCTGCCGGCGGACACCGTGCAGAAGTTCATCGATCAACTCGGGTCCGCGACCAAGCTGCCCGTGTACATCACGGAATACGACATCAACATCGCGGACGACACGCAGCAACAGCAGGTCATGCAGAGCCAGTTCACGATGTTCTGGAACGACGCGGCCGTCGCCGGCATCACGCTTTGGGGCTACGTCGTCGGCGCGACCTGGAAGGCGAACACCGGCCTCATGACGTCCGGCGGCATGCCGCGCCCTGCGCTCGGCTGGCTCGACGGCTTCCTCGATCGCGGACCCGGCTGTCCGTGCATGAACCCGCCGTCCATGGGCGGTACGGATCCGCCTCGAGGGGGCACGTCTGTCCCGTGACCCGTAAGCGCGAGCCCCGAGCTCGCGCTTAGGAGCCCGGCGCTTCCGCCGACCTGCTCGTAGTCATCGGCGTGAACGTGAACCGATCGACGGCGAGCGCGACGTGAACACGGCCGTCGAGCCTCGACGCCCGCCACCTAGGCAGGCGAGATCGCGATGATCACGCGCTCGCGCTCGACCACGTCTTCCTTCACTTGGGCGAAGCCGGCGGTCGCGGTCGCGGCCGCGCTCTCGCGCACGTGCTCGACGTCGAGCGCCAGCGTCTCGCGCGCGATGAGCTCGCTCAAGGTCTCGCTGTCGGCGACCTCACCCAGCACGCCATCGCACGCGAGCACCAGGCGGATGCGCTGGCTGACATCGAAGTTCGCCTGCTTGCGCAAGTTCTGGATGCGGTTGACCAGCTCGCGCGCGAGGCCTTCTGCGTGCAGCTCGGGCGTGATTTGCGTGTCGAGCAGCACGGTCAGATTGCCCTGGCTCTCGACCGCACCGCCCCCGATGGGCTGGCGCTCTTCGAGCAGATGCTCGGGCGTGAGGGTAAGCTCGTCGCCCTGAAAAGAGATCGTCGTGCTGCTCTGCGCGCGCAGCTCGTCGAGCTGGCTCGGTCCGAGCGAGCTCGTCACAGGTACGGCCAACTTCATCAGCTTTGGGTAGGTCTGGCGCCAGGTCGCGAAGTTCGGCTTGCGCACCACTTTGCACACCGCCGAGTCGTCCTCGATCACGGCGAGCTCTTTCACGTTGAGCTCACCCGTGATCGCCTCCGCGAACTGCTCGACTGCGGCGCGCACGCGCGCGTCGGGGCTCGCCACCGTGACTCTCGCGAGCGGCCGGCGCACGCCGATCTTCTCGCGCTCGCGGATCACGAGGCCCAAACCGACGACATCGCGCGCGGCCTGCATGCGCGCCTCCAGCTCGAGGTCGAGCGAGCGCTCGTCGGCGTCGGGAAACGCCTGGAGGTGAACGCTATCGCCCTCGGGCGCGAGGCCGGTATCGACCAGGAGCCGTTGGTACAGATACTCGCTGAAGAACGGCAACACCGGCGCCATCGCGCGCGTGACCGTCGCCAGTACGCGGAACAACGTCGCGTACGCTTCGCGCTTGTCGCGGTCGCCCTCCGCGCTCTCGCCGACGCGCCGCCAGTAACGGCGCCGGCCGCGCCGGATGTACCAGTTATTGAGCTCGTCGCTCAGCCGCACGAACGCGGGCACCAAGTTACTCAGCTCGTAGTCCTCGTACTCGCGCTTCATCTCCTTCAAGAAGTGCTGCACGCGCGAGAGGATCCAGCGATCGAGCTCGCCGGTCGGCGCGGCAGCATCATTCTGCTCGCTCGCGCCCGGCGACCAGCCGTCCGCGATCGCGTAGGTGGCCAGGAAGTTGTAGGCGTTGAACAGCGGCAGCACCACGAGCCGCACCGTGTCCTTCACGCACTCGCCGGTCGTGTCGTTCGCGTCTTTGCCGAAGCGCATCGGCTCGGCGCGCACGACCGCGCTGTTGATCAGGTAGGCCCGCAGCGCGTCGGCGCCATAGCTCTCGATGACGAACGCCGGGTCCGGGTAGTTCTTCAGCCGCTTCGACATCTTCTTGCCGTCGGCGGCGAGGATGAGCCCGTTCACGATCACGTTCTTGAAGGCGGGCCGCTGAAACAGCGCGGCGGCCAGCACGTGCAGCGTGTAGAACCAGCCGCGCGTCTGATCGAGCCCCTCGGCGATGAAGTCGGCCGGCAGGTTCTGCTCGACGTACGGAACCTTGTCGGCCTCGAACGGATAGTGGTTCTGCGCGTAGGGCATGCTGCCGGATTCGAACCAGCAGTCGAACACCTCTTCCACGCGGCGCATGCGGCCCTTTGGCGTCTTGCGCGAAGGAAACGTGATCGGGTCGATGCTCTCGCGATGCAGATCGCGGATCGAGCCGGGCGCCATGCCGGCGAGCTCCTCGAGCTCCTGCACCGAGCCCACGCACACGATGTCGTCTGGGTCTTCGTCGTTGCGCCAGACGGGCAGCGGCGTCCCCCAGAAGCGATTGCGGCTCAAGTTCCAGTCGGGACCGCTCCCGAGCCAGTTGCCGAAGCGCCCGGTCCCCACGTGCTCGGGCACCCAGTGAATCTCGCGATTCAGCGCGACCAGTCGCTCGCGCAGCCCCTCGACCTTCATGAACCACGTCGAGAGCGCCATGTACATGAGCGGCTGCTCGGTGCGGTAGCAGTGCGGGTACGGGTGGACGATTACGTCCTGGTCGACGATCTTGCCCTCCTCTTTGAGGCGGTGCGCGATCGCTTTCTCCACATCGCGCGCGAACTGTCCCTTGTAGTCCCAGACGCGCTCGTCGAACACGCCAGTCAGATCCATGGGCCGGATCACCGGCAGGCCTTCGCGCGCGGCGACTTGATAGTCGTCTTCGCCGAAGGCGGGCGCTTGGTGCACGATGCCGGTGCCCGCGTCGATGCTGACGTACTCGGCCCCCACCACGCGAAAGCACCAGCGCGCGCCGTCCTCACGTGTCTTGTACTTGGCGAAGTAAGGAAAGAGCGGTTCGTAAGGTCGGCCGACCAGCTCTTTGCCCTTCACGCGCGCGAGCTCGGTCGTCGCGCCCACGCGCTTGCGCTCCTGGTAATCGCGCAGACGTGAGGGCTCGAGATACGCGAGCTCGCCCGTCTCCTCGACGCGCACCTTCACGTAGTCGAGCTCGGGATGCACGGCGAGCGCGAGGTTGCTCGGCAAGGTCCAGGACGTCGTCGTCCAGGCCCAGAGCCAGGCGCCTTCGTCTTCGAGCCGAAAGCGCACGGTCAAGCTCGGGTCTTGCCGGCGCTTGTGCCCATCCTTCTTGGTGATCGGATCGCGCTCCTGCGGGCCCTGCGCGACCTCGAAGTTGCTGAGCGGCGTGCCCAGCGCGGGCGACACCGGCTGGATGCGAAAGCCTTCGTAGATGAGCCCGCGCTCCCAGAGCTGCTTGAAGACCCACCACACCGTCTCCATGAACGACGGGTCCATGGTCTTGTAGTCGTTGCGGAAGTCGACCCAACGCCCGATGCGCTTGACGGTCTTCTCCCACTCCGCCGTGAAGCGCAGCACGCCGGCGCGGCAGGCAGCGTTGAAGCGCGGCACGCCATAAGCCTCGATCTCGGCCTTGCCGTGCAAGCCGAGCTCGTTCTCGATCAGGCTCTCGATCGGCAGGCCGTGGCAGTCCCAGCCGAAGCGGCGCTCGACGGCGTAGCCGCGCATCGCCCAGTAGCGCGGCACGATGTCCTTG
>CAZYWR010001426.1:0-6063 GCA_964651185.1 uncultured Polyangiales bacterium | reverse complement strand
AACGGGTATTGCGCCTCGCCTCATCCCGACGATCCGTACATGCATTTGTCTACGCGCCTCAGCGGAGCGCGACAACGTCAAATGACGAGTGGGAATGTATGTATGAGGTCACCGGCCTTCCTGAGGCGATTCAAGAAAGTGCACACGGACTCGATTCGTTGCAAGCACTTCTGTGCGCGATCCAGGCTCTTAGCAGAGACCTCGAAACGTTTCGCAAAGATTTAAAATGGTTTGATGCCGGAGACTTGGGGGATTCCCCTCATAGTTGGATATCATGATCTCGATTTTCGCGCGCTATTGCAGAGCGTGATTCAGGCGGAGAATATCCGGTTTATCCTCGCGCGAAAGCCGCCCGGCCACGACGAGGGGCGAAGGACCGCTCGAAAGAAGGCGCAGAAAGCAAAGTGAGCCGCTCTGGATTCCTGGACAACTCGAATCAGGAAATTTGCTTCTGCGTTCGAGCCTCCGACTGCCAGTTCCGGAGGGACTCCTTCGGGGAGAGGTTACCAAGGGCAGAGTGCGGCCGGACGTCGTTGTAATCTCCACGCCAGGATCGGATCTTCCTCCTCGCATTGTCGAGATCCTCGAAGATTTCGACACTCAGACACTCGTTTCGAGCGCCCTTGAAACGACTCCACAAAGCTATTTCCGGTGGTTTTTCCGGAGTGGAAAGTCGAGCTTGACGCCCTTGGAGAACGCCCAGGCTTCGAGCGCTTTCGAAGTGAACTCCGTCCCGTTGTCGGCCGTGATCGCAGCCAGCAGACGGCCTTTGGCGACGACGGACAGAACTCGGAACGGGCGTCCGTCGGCGACGTGTCGTGGATGAAATCGATGGCCCAGCGCTGCCTCGGAGCGGTCGCTGGCTCGGGTCGAACCCGTTGCGTGTCCGCCGCTTCTTGCGCCCCTTGCTGCGCACCGCGAGACCATCCAGCAATAGGAGCGGTAGACGCGCTCGAGGCCGTCCTTCCAGCCCTCTCGTCGCAAGAGGTGTAGATCCGCCGATAGCCGTAGCTCCAAGTTTAGAGCGTTTGCTCGCTGACGCCGAGCTTGCGGGCGACCTGCCCGATCGGCGTGCCGCTGGCGCACTCACGCAGCGCTGCCGCGACCTGTACTTCGGTGAATCTCGCCTTCTTCATGGCGCTTCTCTCCTGGTCGCGGAGGGCGCCGAAGCATGTCTACTTTCAGCATCGCTTGTACAGAAAATCCCGATCAGGTCGCTGCTCAAACTTCATTACTCGACGACAACCGTCAACTCAAAAGTGTCGCCCGTCGTGTCCATGGATGGATAGGAGTCCACGACCACGTAGTAATCGTTCGGAGCGAGATCCGTCAGCGTGAGTGTCGCGTCCTTTTCGCACCAGGCCGAGCGCGGCATCTCCCCGCAACTCGCCAGCAGATAAAGCTGCGTGCTCGCGCTCGTGTACGGGTGATCCGTCGAGAAGACGACGCGCGCGGCTTGGTTGGGTAACACGAACTTGACCACGCGGTCCGGCTGATTGGTGACGTCTTGGCCTTGCACGCAGCCGGCCGGGGGCTCCCAGAGCGATGCGCGCAGCGCGCCGCGCACGCTGGTTGTGCCGTGGCTCGGGTCGAGCACGAGCGCGCCGTCGCAGGCGGTGTTGCGCGCGTCGCCGATCACGGCACAGCGATATTGATCGCCCATGTTGGCGCACACGCTTCCGTCCGGACAGCGATTGAAGCTGCGCGCGTCGCAAGTGGCCTCCGCCCCGCGCTCGGGCGCCGGCATGCGCATCGCCGTCATCGGGGCGCTCGTGTGGTCTGCGTCGTCCACGGCGACGACGCTGATACTCGCGACCTGATCGATGAGGTCCTGACTCGGCGTCAGCACCACGAAGAAACCGCTCTCAGTTTGATCCGGGATCGTGCCCGTGTACTCCATGACGGCCGGCGTGGCGTCGTCGTTGTCGACGTCGATCGCGAGCGCGTTCCCGTCTGCGTCGAAGAACTGTTCGCGGAAGCCGTTCGCGTCGAGATCCGGGTCCATTCCTTCGATCAGGATGCGCGGGCCGAGCGCATCGACGAAGTACCCGACGCGCGTAAGCGCGGGCGCCTCGCCCGCTTGGCAGGTCGTCGGCGCGCCTTTGCAGCCGAGGCCGTCGGCACAGCGATTCGCCACGAGTGTGGGATCGCAGGCCTGTCCCTCCGCCACGATGGTCTGGGTCGTGATCGCAACTTCTTGCGGCGCCGAGCGCCCGCTGAGATCGTCGACGAGCGTCACGCGCACGAAGGCGACATCGGCGTAACGCGCGAAGGCCGCCTTCCACAGCGCGTACCCGCTGCCTTGTCCGCCGGAGATCGGTCCCGCGAGCGGCACCTGCGCCGTGCCGAGCGAAGCGCGCTGGCTGCTCAGGAGTTCCATCTGCACCGCGACCACATCGTACGCGGCCCCTGCCGCTGCGACCTCCGCGCGCAAGTCCCCGCCGAATCGCCCTACCTGCAGCGCCTCTAGGTTGGTGAGCGCGAACCCGCTCGCGTCTGCAGACGCGTCGCCAGCACCGCTGTCGCTCGTCTCGGTGGTGGCGTCGAGCACGATCATCGCGCTGTCGCTCGCATCGAGGGCGCTCGTCGCATCCATGTCTGAGAGCCCGCCCTCCGCGCCGGCCTGGACGTCCGCATCGGACGCGCGCGCGTCGAGTCCGCCTGCATCTTGGGTTGTCCCCGCGTCGTAGCCGAACCCATCTGCCGCGTCGCTCGTGCTGTCGTCTTTGCAGCCCGCCGTTGCGATCGAGATCGCGAGCCAAGCCCCGACCCGACGCACCGCGCCCGACCACCTGTTGGAGGTGTCTACTTTCATTGTTGTCCCTACCCGTCTGACTATTGGGTGACCGTCACGTCGAGCTGAAACGTCGTGCCGCTTCCGCTCGTAAACGAGTCGACGATCACGAAGTAGTCCGTTCGGGCGGGCAAATTATCGAGCTCGAGCACGGCCAGGGTGGTGTTCACGGCCGGCGCCGGTTGGTCGTCCGCGCACCAGGCAGCAGTCGGCATCCCGGTGCAGCCGGCGATCGCATAAAGCGTCGTGTCGAAGGCCGTGAAGGGATGATCGCTCGAGAGCACGACCTTACTCGCGGGCTGGGACAGGATGAGCTTCACCACCGCTTCGGGCTGGCCGGTCGGGTTGGCGGTCGAGCAGCCGTCGGGCGAGTCCCACAAGGACGGTCCCTTGATGTTCCCCATCACGGAGGTAATGCCCTTGAAGGGATCGAGCACCAGCGCGTTCGCACACGCGTTGCTGCGCGCCGCTGTGACCGTGATGCAGGTGGTGTTGGTCGCCGTCTTGTTCGCCAAAGCGCACACGTCGTTCATGGGACAGCGATTGAAGCCGCGGGAATCGCACTGTGCGCCCATATTGACTTGTGGCGCGCCGCTGCTGCCGTCGTTGAGCTGCTTATCCACCGGCGTGCTCGAGTTCCCGCCGAGATCGGTCACCGTCAAGCGCACCTTGGGCACCATGTCCACGAAGAAGGAGGTCGGATCGAAGCGGAAAAAGAACGTCCCACCCGTCGCAGACACGTCGACTTGCTGGGAAAAGCTCGAGACGCTGGGCGTCATCGGATCGTTGTCGTCGTCGTAGGAGAACGGCTGCCCGGCCGCGTCGAAGAATTCGATCTTGTAGCCGTTGGCGTCGTCGTCGGGGTCGGAGCCCTCGATCAACACGCGCGGGCCGAGCTCGTCGGAGTAGTAGCCCGCGCGCGTGATGGTGGGCGCTTGGCCGACCATGCAAGTCGCGGGCAGCGTGCCTTTGCAGCCGTAATTGATGTCGCAGCGATTCATGACGTACGTGGTGTCGCACACGCCGTCGGCCGCGATCACCGGCTGCGTCTGCAGGTCGACTTCGACTGTGTTGGAGATGTTGCCCACGCTGTCGACCAGCGAAACCTTCGCGTGCTTGAGCGTGTTGTGGTCGTGGAAGAGCTTCGGGATCACCGCGTATCCGCTGGAATGCGCCTGCGCGGGCAGCGCGGCGTTCAACGACACGTCCGCGGGGCTCTTGCCGCCGATCGCGATGGTCATCCCTTGATCGTCGGTCAGCTCGAGCCGCACCGCGACCGTGTCGCCGTCGCTGTCGCTGCCGACCACGTCGATGCGCACGTCGTAGCCGAAGCGCCCTGTCTCACGCAGCTGCGCGCTGTCGAGCACGGGCGTGACGCTGGGGATGCCGGCGTCCGCGACGCGCCCGTCGGTGCGCATCGCCCCGTCGCCACCCGTCATCCCGTCGAGCGCTGCGTCGGACGCGCCGCCTTCCGAGCTACCGCCGTCCTGATGCGCAGCCCCGCTGTCGGTCGACGCGTCGTCGCCCTTCTTGTCCCCTGCCGCCCCACACGCTCCGATCATTCCCGCGATCGCCAGCGCGATCCCAGCACGCACGAAACCACCGCCGCTCGGCACCATTGTTCCCCCGGGCGAGCAGTATGGCCGAACCCTGATGTGGGCCGGAAGGCGCCGTACAAAAGAAAAAGAGCCGGCCCCGCAAGGGACCGGCTCTTACTGTCAAGCCAGCTAGTCAGCTATCAGAACAGGAGCTCGCAGGTCACGGTGTTCGGCGTCATCTCGACGCCGCCGAAGGCCAGGTCGTCGCCCGAACCGCAGTCGAACCCGTTGGTGCCCGCGCCACCCTCGATGGTGTCGTTGCCCGCGCCGCCCTTGAGGACGTCGTCGCCGTTGCCGCCGGTGATGCTGTCATCCGCGCCGGTGCCGTCGATGTAGTCATCGCCGTCGCCGCCGTCGAAGCTGTTGATCACGTCGGTCGACGGTCCAACGATGTAGTCGTCGAAGGCGCTGCCGGTGACGTTCTCGACCGTGGCCTTGATGTTGTCCGCTTCGGCCGAGTCGGCCCACACGCGGTCATCTGCCCAGGTCGTGGTGTTGAGGCCGGTCGTGCTGGTGATGGTGGTCGCACCGTCGTCGGCCGTGTCGTTGAGCGTCACCTTCACGGAAGCCGTGCGGTTGCTGTAGTCCACCGTGTCCGTGCCGTCGCCGCCGTCGATCGTGTCGCCACCGTTGTCATCGACGTCGTCGCCGCCGCCGAGCACGCCGTCCGGTCCAGGCAGCGGGTCTTCGTGGAAGATGTCGTCGCCCTTGCCGCCGGTGAGCACGTCGTCGCCGTCGTTGCCCCAGAATTCGTTGGCCGAGTCGTTGCCCGTGAAGGTGTCGACGCCGCTGCCGCCCTTGAGGTTCTCCACGTCGTTGCCGATCGTGTCGCTCTCACCGGACACGCCGTTGCCCGTGGTCGCCACCGCCCCGAGGGTGGCGGTCACCGCGGCCGAACGGTCGCTGTAGTCGACGGTGTCGCTGCCGGCGCCGCCGTTCATCGTGTCGTTACCGGTCATGCCCTGCAGCGTGTCGTTGCCCGCACCGCCGTTGATGACGTTGGCGCCGCTCGAACCGATCAGGACGTCGTCGCCCAGACCGCCCGTGAGGTTCTCACAGGTCGAGAGCACGTCGTCCTGCTCGCCGTCGCTTCCGTCCGCGCTCGCACCGAGCTCGCCGTCGTTGTTCACGACGAGCACGTCGTCGCCGCCGCCCAGCGCGCCGTCCGTGCCGTAGTCCGCCACGTCGTCGCCGCCGCCGAGCACGCCGTCCGCACCGAAGTCGACGAGCGCCTCGAGCGAGACGCGCACCGCCTTGTTCGCCGCGCGCAGCTCGTACGACATCTTGTCGTTCGAGCCCGCGCCGCAGTCGACGAAGTCCTGACCGTCCGTCACCGCGCCCGCGGTGACCGTGTCGTCGCCGTCGTCGCCGTAGATCTGATCGTTGCCCAGGCCGCCGATCATCGTGTCGCCGTCGTCGCCGCCGCGCAGCACGTCGTCGTTGTCGCCGCCGGTGATCTTGTCCGCACCGGCGCCGCCGAACACCGAGACCTTGTCGGTGTAGTTGCCGCCCAGGTTCTGGGCGGTCACGGGAGCCGCGGTGAAGGTGTCAGCGCCGGCAGCCAGGCTGAACGTGAGCGCGGCCGCGCTCTTCACGATGACGTCCGGAAACGCGTCGGTGTTGAAGCCGATGAGCGGCTTGCTGTTGCTGAGCGCGAGGCTGCCCGCGCCC
>CAZYWR010001425.1:0-2212 GCA_964651185.1 uncultured Polyangiales bacterium | reverse complement strand
CGACGCCAGCTCGGCCGGCGACCGAAGAGCCGCGACCACACGCCCGAGGGCGCGCTGCTCGAAGCGTTCGCGCTCGATCCGCGCAGCGTGCGACCGCCGCGCCGCCGCCGCCGCCGTCCGGTGCTCGCGCCGGGCGCGCTGATCGCCGGCCGCTACGAGATCGAGGAGCAGCTCGGCGCCGGCACGTTCGCCGATGTGTATCGCGCGCGCGACCGCGACGTGACCGACCACGTGGTCGCGCTCAAAATCCTGCGCCGGCGCGCGGCCGACGCCAACTCCGTGCACGCCGCGCTGCGCGAGCTGCAGCTGATCGCGTCGGTGTTTCATCCCTCGGTCGTGCAGCTCAAGGATCACGGCTGGCACGAGGGCCACCTGTGGTTCGTGATGCCGCTCTACCGCGGCGAGACGCTCGCCACGCGGCTCAAGCGCGGCCCGCTCACGCGCCGGGAAGCGCGCGAGATCTTCGAGCCGCTGGCCGAGGCGCTCGCGACCATGCACCGCGCGGGCGTGCGCCACCAGGACGTCAAGCCCGACAACGTGTTCCTGGCCAGCCTCGATCCCGACAACGAGGACGCGAGCGCGCCGCAGCGCGTGCTGCCGGTGCTGCTCGATCTCGGGGTCGCGGCCAAGGACGCAGAGCTCGTGCTCGCGGGCACGCCCGCGTACTTCGCGCCCGAGGTGGCGGCGCGCTTCGCCGGCGCGCCCGATCCGCCGCCGGTCGGGCCCAAGGCCGACGTGTTCTCGCTCGCGCTCACGCTCTGCCACGCGCTCGATCCCAACCCGCGCGAGCACGTGGCGGCGGGCGCCGTGGACGCGTTCGTGGCGTTTCGCGCGGCGCACGCGCCGACCGCGCCGGGGCGGCGCGAGCTGCGCGACCTGAAGCCGTACTTCGAGCGCTGGCTCCATTTCTCACCCGATCAGCGGCCGAGCGCCGAAGAGCTCAAGCGCGAGCTGAGCGCGCTCACCCGCCCCGCGGAAAAGGCGGCGCGGCGCTGGGCGATCATGCGCTGGGCGCTGCCCACGCTGTTCACCATCATGACGGTGTTCTTGGCGGTCGTGTTCGTGCTCTCGCGCGAAGCGGCGCTGCAGCGGCGCGAGGCCGAATACGCGCGCGAGCGGGCGCAGGAGGCGCGCCAGCGCGCAGACAACATGTATCAGGATCTGACGGTTCAAGAGGCGCGCCGGCGCGAGCTCGAGGCGGACGTGGCACAGCTCCAGCAGCAATATCAGGACAGCCGCATGACGCGCGAGCAGCTCGCGTCGCGCTTGGCCCAGACCGAAGCCGAGCTCGCGCTGGTCACGGAGCGCGAGCGCACGCTCAGCCAGAAGCTGCGCCAGCAGGCGGACGAAGCGCGCGAGCTGCGCGAGACGCACGAGCACGCGAGCGCGCAGCTCAAGGCGCTCACGAGCCGGACCGACGAGCTATCGGGCGAGCTCGAGCGCCAGCGCGCGCGGCGCAGCGAAGCCGAGGCGGCGCTGAACCAAGCGCGCGAGCAGCTCAAGAGCGAGGGCGAGGCGCGCGAGCAGGCACGTGCGCGCATCAGCGAGCTCGAGGATCGCATCTCCGCGCTGCGCAAAGAGCAGACGATCCCGCCGCCCGAGCGGCCCAATCGGCACGGCCTCACGCCCGAGCTGTGAGCGCGCATGCCGCTTCCGCTCGAGGGCTACGCCTTCATCGGGGATCGCCACACGGCCGCGCTGGTCGGGCACGACGGCTCGATCGACTGGCTGTGCTTTCCACGGTTCGACTCGGCTGCCTGTTTCTGCGCCCTGCTCGGCGCGGAAGAGCACGGCCGTTGGAAGGTCGCGCCGGCAGGGGAGGTGCGCTCGACTTCGCGCCGCTACGTGGCCGATACGCTCGTGTTGGAGACCGACTTCGAAGCCGAGCACGGGGCGGTGCGCGTGATCGACTTCATGCCGCCGCGTTCGCAGGAGCCGGACGTGGTGCGCATCGTGGTGGGGCTGCGCGGCGAGGTGTCGATGGCGCTCGAGCTCGTCGTGCGCTTCGATTACGGCTCGGTCGTGCCCTGGCTCGCGCGCACCAGCGCGGGCGTGTACGCCGTCGCGGGCCCGGACACGGTGCAGCTGCGCAGCCCGATCCAGCTCGAGACCGAACGCGCGAAGGCGCTCGCGCGCTTCACGGTGCGCGCGGGCGAGCGCTTGCCGTTCGTGCTCACCTGGCATCCGTCGCATCTACCGCCTCCGCCCGACG
>CAZYWR010001424.1:0-2745 GCA_964651185.1 uncultured Polyangiales bacterium | reverse complement strand
GCACCTATCGCGTGTTCGATCGCCGCAGCGGCGCGCAGCTCTGGCGCGCCGATCTGAATACCAGCCAGCTCGCGCAGCTCGGCGGCGTGATGACCACGGCCGCGGTCAGCGGCGACACCGTCTACGTGACCTCGAACAACTGGATGGCGTTCGGCTTCATCGTAAACGGCATGCACGCCGACACCGATACCCTCGACCCTGTACGCGCTCGACGTCAACACTGGCGCCGAGCGCTGGCACGTCCCGCTCGACGCACCGGTGTTCGGCACATTCGCGATCGCCAATGGCATCCTGTTCCATCCCACCATCCGCGGCGTGGTCTACGCGCGCGACGCAGCCAGCGGCCAAGAGCTGTGGCGCGCCGACACCGGGGCGCCGATCGGCTCCGGCATCGACGTCAGCGACGAAGGAGTCTACGTGTCGGCCGGTTTCTCACTGGGCAGCGGCAGCAGCGGCGGACAGATCGTCGCCTACGGCCTCGCGCCGGCCGGCTCGACCATGGTCGAGCTGCGCGCAGACACTTTCAAGGAGCTGACTCCTGAGCAGTGTCAGGCTGCGCTGGCTTCGCTGCGCCCGGAGCAGGCCTGCCGGGACTGCCTGTGCAACTGCGATCCTTCGACCACCGGGGCCTGCCACGGCGCGTGCTGGGAGCAGGTGCCGTGCCTGCTCAGCAACTGCGCGGACGTCGACTTCACCAAGGCGGACGGCGCGGCTTGCTACGCGGACCACTGCACGTCCAAGCTGCTGCCGCCCAACGTCTACCAGGAGAGCATCCGCTCGGCCAAGTGCGCGCTCTCCTGCGTCGCCAGCTGCACTTACTGAGAGCCGAGCTCGAGAGAGCGGCGACAGAGCGGCGGCGTCTGGTGGCGGTTCGCGGTCTGAGGAGTCATGACGGCGCGCCGTAACCAGCTTTGTCCGGCCGGCCGAACCACTTTACCGCGGAGTCAGGCTGACACCGCACCTACGCCCCGCCGCTCCTGCGGCCGGGCGTTAGGTTGAGCCTTCCTATCTCGAACGGGCTCACAGCGCATGTGCGAGCGCGAACAGGCATGGTAAGGTTGCTCGCCGCCGAGGAAGTCGCAGATGCCCGAAACGCGCCGCTCGCTCCTGATCGCTTGCTTTGCACTGATCGGCGCTTGTGAGCCGGAATCTCGGGAGCGCGGCGCGCGCACGGACGGCCCTCACGAAGCGGACGCCGAGGTGCCCGCCGCCAGCGACGCGCGCCCACCCGACGCGGACCTCGCGCCACAGAGCGCAGAGGCGCGCGCTGACGCCGGAGAGCCCGCGCAGGATGCCGATGCCAGCGAGCGCGGGCCGGACGCCGCGCGCGACGCCGACCCGAACGCCGCGCAGGATGCCGCGCAGCCGGCGCAGGAGCTCCCCGCGTTCCGCAGCGGAAGCCGCCTGCGCGCGATCCTGTACGTACCCGAGCCGAGGCCCGAGGAGGGCGCCTGCGACCCGATGCTGGGCCGCAGCTTCGCCGGCCTACACGACGCGGCGCTGGCGCAGGACTGCGATTACACGCGCGACGCGGACGGGACCCTACACTGCACACGCGGGATCGGCATCACCCAGTCTTACGCTTCTCCCGACTGTGCGGAGGACTCGCTATACCTGCGCAACGAGGAGTGCTTCGGCTGGACCCCGCTCGCGCTGCCCGCGACCAGCGCCTGCGCGGAGCCGCGCTATCGCTGGCTCGAGCTGACCGGCAGCCTTCAAGCCGACGGCTGCGCACCGTTCGCGACGCTCGGCATGCCGAGCCTGCAGCCCTGGTACGAGCTGGTGGGCGACAGCTGCCAGCCGGCGGGCAATGCGGTGCTGATCCCGTGTTGCGCCTTCCGCGACGCACCGCCGGAGCGCTTCGTCCGCGCCAGCGAGCGCTGGACCGAGCTCGGACATGGGCTCTCGATCGCGAGCGCGGACGGCGAGGATGGATCGATCGCGCCGCGCGGCCTGTACCAGGCCGACCCAAACGATCCGAGCTGCCGGAGCTCGACGATCGAAGCGGAGGAGGTGGCGATCGTGACGACCGGCTGCGGACGGCTGCGCGCGCGCTGGTGGGCACGCGACGGGCGCCCGCTCGCGCCGATCCAGTGGGGCTCGTTCCCGACCTTCCTCGACACGCAGACGGGCCAGCCTTGCACGCCCGCGTTTCCGCCGATCGGCGCAAACGACCGCACCGACCTGAAGCGCTGTTCGCCGATCGAGCAGGGCTTCACCGACGACGCGAGCGAGCCGCTGGTGCGGCAGATCGTAGAGTAAGGCCGGCGCAAGCACGGGAGCAACAGCGCGAGCAGAGCCGTGTGCCGGGCCCGAGCCCCTAAGCGCGGTCGTCGCGGGTGAGGCCCACCGCCGTGTCAGTGTTCGCAAGCGATGGCGAAAGACAGGGGCGAGGAGGGAAGGTGGCGCGCTGCTCCGCGGTCATGCGTGCTCACAAGCAGGTCGTCTCGCCGAGCGCGGCGCTACAAGCGGTGGGGTCCGACGTCGCCTGCGCGCAGTAGTTAGCCCGACACTCGAAGAAGTTGCCGGCCATGACGTCGTCGCCGCCCTTCGGCAGCGCTACGGCTTCCGCGCGGCAGCCGGCGATCAGGGCTTCGTCGGAAGGGCCCCACTTCGCGTGCGCCTGGTCGTGGCAGCGCATGAGGATGCAGTTGCACAGATCGTAGACGGGGGCGGCGGCGCCGGCATCCTGGTCCGTCGTGACCGGCGGCGCGTTGCCGGCGCGCGCGAGCGCCGGATTCTGCG
>CAZYWR010001423.1:0-7633 GCA_964651185.1 uncultured Polyangiales bacterium | reverse complement strand
CTCGCCGGAGCCGGCGCGCCCCGTGCCGCGTCCCAAGCCGCGTCCGGTCAAACCCCCGCCGTCGTCCGAGCAGACGCCCTCCAGCATCTCGAATTTCGGCGGCCGTCGCTAGAGCGCTCTTCACTCGAGCTGACGGCGCCGGGCTCGGTCTTTCGGCCTGACTCCGCGTCGTACGTGCTCGCCGTGCCTCGGCACGGCTGCGCGCGCCTCCTTGCTTCAGGCCGAAATCCGCGGCGTCCGGCGCTGTCAACTCGAGCGAAGAACGCTCTATCAGCGGAAGCGGGTCGCGAGCTTGACGCGGTTATCGACGCGCAGCTTGCGGAAGGCGTTCTTCAGGTGCGTGCGCACCGTGGTGAACGAGATGTTGAGCTGACCCGCGATCTCTTTGTCCGAGAACCCGTGCGCGGCGAGCCGGGCGATCTCGGCTTCGCGCGCGCTCAGCTTGGCGTCTCCGCCCGAGAACGCGGCGGCGCTCCGCTCGGCTCCGTCTTCCTGAATGCAGCGGCGGAGCGCCGCGCGGAACGCCGGCGCGATCATCTCCAAGAGCGCCAGCTCGTCGCGATCGAAGTTTTCGCCGCGCCGGCCGCGCCAGATGCGCAGATCGCCCGTGCACTCGCCCTCCACGCGTACGTGCAGATTGACGCCCCAATGCAGGCCATCGAGTCGCAGGAAGTCGTTGAAGAACTCCGTCTTCAAGAGCTCTTTCTGCGGCAATACCTGCGTGACCAGCGTGGGCCCGCTGCAGGCGCGCAGCTTGTGCGTGATCGGATCGTGAAACTGATAATACGCCTCGTAGCGAGCGAGGTTGCCGTCCGACATGTTGAGCGCGACGCGATCCTTGAAGCTCTGCGACGCCTCGTTCCAGATGTAAGAGGCGTAGCAGTCGGCCCGTAAGAGTCGCGAGAGGAGCTCGCCGAGGCGGACGCGAACCGCACGTTCGCTCTGCTGCTCGGCGAGCACCTCGAAGATCAAAGACAAGAGCCGCGTCTGTTCGCCAGTCAGGTGCACCATGCTCGCGCAGGTGCCCGAGGGTTGCTCCGTGACTGCCCAGATGCTGCTGGGCGTGAACTCACGGATCGAGCACCCTCCTCTGATACCATGCGGCGACTCACGGCGAATAGTTGTAAGCGTTCGGGTCCTGGCTATCGACCGGGTTGTTCGGCGTGTACATCTGGCCACCCAAGCTCCGGATCACCGCGCAAGCTGCGTTGACGCCGGTCTGCACCGCGCCCTCGATCCAGCCGCCCGTATACGAAAGACTGTCGCCGGCCAAGTAGACGAACTTATCGGTGTCCCGGCTCTTGCACGACATGTACTGGAAAAACAGCGCATTCGAGAGCGCGTCGTCGCCGGGATAATTGAGCTTGAACGCGCCGTAGTAATGGGCCTCGAGATCCCAATCCATCATCTGCACGTAGGTGTCGTAGTCGCCGTCGATCGGCACGACGTAGTTGGCGAAGGTCGGGTTGGTCTGCGCGACGTCTGCGACCAGCCGTTTTACGCGCGCCTCTTTGTCGTTGAGCGCGAGCTGTTTTACCGAGTCGTCTTCCCAGGTGTAGCTGAGCAAGACGACGCCCGGATCGTTGGGGCTATTCGGCGTGTAATCGAGGCAGTACACGCCGCGCACCAGCGTGTCGGTCTGAATATTGGCCGGGATGCCGGGCTGCATGAGCCAGAACTTCGTTCGGGTCATGACGAACACCTTGGAGGAGCTCGTCATGTGCACGGTGTTCAACGCCGTGTATTGCTCGGGGTTGAGCAGCGCGAGGTTCTTCGACAAGCCCATGTCGATCTCCATCGCGCGGTTGCTGGTGGCGACGATCACGCGCGCGAACGGGATCGATCCGCCGCCGGCGAGCGTCACGATCGGCGTGCGATCAGGGCCCAGGTTGATCGCTTGCACCGCCGTGCCGTACTTGATCAAGTTGCCGAGCCGGATCCCTCCGATCGTCTGCTGCGTGAAGGCCGCCGCCAACGACTGGATGCCGCCCGGGACGAATTGCTGATCGGTCTCGAGCTCGTTCACGATCAGGCGCACGAGCTCCATGAAGCCTATCGGATAGAGCGGACCGAACCCGCCCGAGCCCAGGCCGAGCGCGCCGAACAGCTGAAAGTCCTGCGTATCCCACGCGGCACCGCCAGGCGGATTGCTGCTCGTGAACATCTGCACGAGGCCGCTGTAGAACGAGGCATTCTCGAACACGCCGAGGTAGGCCTGCCAGGCCGCTTGCGCCTCGGCGAGTCTGCGGTTTTGGAGCAGACTCGTGATCTGCGCCGGCGCCATCAGCGCTGGACCGCCGGGTACCTGAAAGCCCTCCGAAACGAACGCGGACCAGCCGGTGTTGACCTTACTGAATATCGGAGGCGGCGGCTTTCCGGCAGGCCACACGTAGGTCTGGCCCTGATACCCGATGTTGGTATTGACCTTGCCGGGGTCGGGAAAATCGGGCGTGTAGGCGATGCCGAAGCGATCCAGGTAATGAAACAGCCCGAACTCGCTGGGCGGGAAGCGCATCGCGCCGCGCTCGGCCAAGAAACGGGGCGGGGCCGTGGAGACGCGCGCGCTGACGGCGCGCCCGCCGACCCGCGCGTCTGCCTCGAAAACGGTGATATTCCGGGCACCCGCGCGCAAGAGCTCGTAGGTCGCGATCAAACCTGCCATCCCAGCGCCGATCACGGCGATCGGCGCGTGCGCCGAGCTGAGCGGGATGGAGCCGATGGCGCTGGTGGCTCCGTTCAGGAAGCCGCCGTAGTCGAACAGGTTATCGATATACGGGAACGACGCTGCCGCGACGACACGTCGCCGCAGGTTCGGGATGAGTGCCATGCGTTTCTCCGGCCGACCTGGAGTCCGGCGCTGATGGTGGAAGAATCGGGTTACACCGCGTGCGCCGAGAATAGAGTGCGCAAAATCGCCGCACTATCCTCAAGATTGAGGAGCCCGCGTCATCGCGATTTCGCTCGCGGATTTCGCGAGAAATTGCCCTTGAGGACGCGCGCGGCTCCGCGCGATCTTACTCTCGATGCGCGCGTCCCAGCATTGCGCCGCGCGGACGTTTCAGGGCGCGCAGCTTCCGCCCGCGAGGCCCAGCGCGCTCGCGCACTCGGACGTATTCGAGAACGCCTTGGTGGTGTGATACAGGCGGCACTGAATGTTGTTGCCGCCCCTTTTGCCGGTCGCCACGTCGTAGGTGAGATCGACCTGCTTGGTGGTGTCGTCGGTGCCGACCACGCCGGCACAGTTCTTCAGGCAGTCGGCGTCACCGCCGGGGAACGTGCTCGTGTACTCTGCGCCGCAGGCTCCCTTGGCGTGCTTGCAGTAAGCTGGGCAGACCTGGCCGCAGTGACCGTCGCCACCGGGCCCGGCGTGATAACAGTGACCGCCGCCCAGCGTGCGCAGCGCGTTGTACGTGTGATAGACGCGACAGTTGAGCGTGTCTTCGGAGGTGTCGCCGACCGTTCCCATGTCGATGCTGCCGCTGTTGCAGACGCTCAGGCAGTCCGCCGTCGTCTCGTACTGCAGGTATTGGTCCTTGCAGACGTTCATCACGAAGTTGCAGTAATCGTTGCAGTTGGCCGGCTCGACGCAGGGATCGGTCACCGCCCCGCGGATGATCTGCGCGTGCTGACAGTGCGGGGTCTGCGCCTTGGCGGCGGCAGACAAGTGAGCCAAGCGGCACTGGATGGAGTCGACGCCGCCGCTGTAGGCATCACTGGCGTTGTAGCTGCGGTCGTCGCGCAAGGTCGAGCACATGGCCACGCACTGCTCGGCCGGCTGCGTGTCGTTCTTGCCGCAGATGGAGTCGTAGAGCTGACAGTAAGATTCGCAGTTGCTGCCGCAGAAGCCGAAGCCGCCGGGGCTCGCGTCGCGGCAGCTCTCGACGGTCTCGCTCGGTACGGACATCACGGCTTCGGCGGCGTGCGCGCTCGCCAGCCGGCATTGGAAGTTGTTGCCCTGGACCGCGCCCGGCATGTACAGCAGGTGCGGACATAGCGCCGTGCAGAAGTCCGCCATCGGGTAGGCGCTGGTCTTGTTCTCGGGTGTGCACGTCGTCGCGAGCACGCCGCAATAATCGGCACATTCGTCGGCGCTCGGCCCTGCCGCGTTCGCGCCGCCATCGCGCCCGCCGCCGTCGCCGGCCTCCGCCGCATATTGGCGCTCCTCCAACCCGACGATCTGCTGACAGGCCGCGAGGAGGAACGTCAGACTGAGCAGGCGTGCGGTCTTCAAAACACACCTCCCAGCGTGAGCCCGGCGCTCCGGCGATCGATCGACAGCGCCACCTTGGTCTTGTGTTCGGGCGCGAAGAAATAAGTGATGAGCCCGCCCACGAGCATGGCGCCGCCGACGGCGAGCCCCACCGTGGACACTTTGGCCGCGCGAATCCCTGCCTGGTTGGCGTCTTCGTCGCCCTGCGTCAGGCACATCTTGGTCGCGCCGTAGCAGTTCGCCTCGTGCTTCTTGCGGATCGCGCGGATCCCGAAGCCGGCGCCTACGATCGCCAGCGCCGCGCCCGTGCCGCCGACGATGAGGCCGACGAGGCGCTGCGTCGAGAGGCCGCGCTCAGGGGGGGATGCTGCCGTGGGGGGTAGGTTCGCCGGCTCGCGCGGGCCTGCCGCGTTCGCGCTCGCCGTGGCTTCGGCGGGCGGCGCCGGCACGGCAGCGACCGGAGCGGCCGCCAGCTGGGGAATGGACAGCTGCCAAGCGCCGGGCCCTCTTTCGACGACCACCGTCTGTTTGAATGGAAGGTGACCCGGGGCGCGCGCCTCGATGTGTTGCTCGCCCGGATCGACGGGCACAGGCACACCCCACGCGCCCTCATTCAGGTCCGTGCCGTTGCGCAAGACCTCGAGCCCGCGCACGCGATGGGCCTCGGGTACGTCGATCGTCAAACGCGAGAGCTGCGGCTCGAGCCGCTCGGCGCGCTGGCGGCCGGCTAGCGCTCGCTCGCTTTGGCCGGCCGCCTGGGCTTCGGACGAGGCTTCCCGAAAGAGCGCCCAAGCGCTCGCGGTTTTGCCGCTCTTTTCGTAGCACTCGGCGAGGTACAGCATGGTGCCGATGCCGCGTTCGATGGCCTGGCTCTGCTCGAGGCGAGAGCAGGCTTCCTCGAGCTTGCCTTCGCGTAGGAGCGCGAGCCCGCGATCGAACAGCGCTTCGGCCGCCGCCTTATCTGCCGCACTCACTTGGGCGTGTGCCCCTGCCGCGAGCGACCAAAACGAGAGGGTCGCCAGCGCGATCGCGGCCCAATTTGCGGAAAATCGCGAGGAAATGCCCGGGCGTCGCGGAGCGCGCGCGCCCTGTCCGCCGGGCGAGAGCCCGGCGTGCCTCGCCTGTCCCCAAGCCCGGAGCGGGTGCCCGGACCGGCGTCCTCGCTGACGTCGCTCGTGCATACGGAGCACGCTTTATCGGCTGGGGCTGGCGGCGGCCACCGAAATTCGAAAATGCGCGAGGTGGCGTACGCGGGTCGATTCGAGCGGACCGCTCGGTCACATTTTTACGGCCCGGCGCGGTCGTTACTTCTCTTCGGCGAGCACGCGCAGCTTGAGCTCGAGCAGCTGCTCGACGTTGACCGACGTGGGCGCGCCCGTCATCAGGTCACTCGCGCGCTGCGTCTTCGGGAAGGCCACCACGTCGCGCAAGCTCTCGGCGTTCGTCAGCAACATGGTCAGGCGATCCATGCCCAGCGCGATGCCGCCGTGCGGCGGCGCGCCCAGCTTGAGCGCGTCGAGCAAAAAGCCGAACTTCTCGCGCGCCACGTCGTGCTCGATGCCGAGCGCCTTGAACACGCGCTCCTGCACCGCCGGGTCGTGCAGACGGATCGAACCGCCGCCGAGCTCGAAGCCGTTGAGCACCAAGTCGTAGCGGTAGCAGAGCACGTTGCCGGGATCGCTCTCGATCAGATCCACGCACTCGTCGAGGGGCCGCGTGAAGGGGTGGTGCGCCGCGGCCCAACGCTTGGTCTGCTCGTCGTACTCGAAGAGCGGCGGGTCGACGATCCACAAGAAGTTGAAGTCGTCGCCGGTGGTGCCGCTCTCCGGGATGTAGCCGAGCTTCTTCGCCAGGTGCACGCGCAGGTTGGCCATGACGGTGTGGACGAGCTCGGTCTTGCCGAACTGGAACAGGAGGAGCTCGCCCTCCTTGGCGCCGGTCGCCGCGTTCACGCCCGTGCGGAAGGCGTCCGTGACGGTCTTGGCGAAGGGGCTCTGCGTCCAGCTCCCACCCTCGGCGACTTTGGCGCGCGCGAGGCCGCCGGCGCCCATCGAGCGCACGTACTTCTCGAGCTCGTCGAGATCTTTGCGCGATAGGTTGACGTCTGCGGGCACGACCAGGGCCTTCACGATCTCTTCGGGCAGATCGCGGCGCGCGCCGGCCTTGAACTTCTTGGCCAAGGGCTCAAGCATGGGGATGCCGCCGCCGTCGTGCTCGACCGTCAGCTCCGTCAGATCGGTGTGCTCGAGTCCAAAGCGCAGATCGGGCTTGTCGTTGCCGTAACGGCGCATGCTCTCCGCGTAGGTCATGCGCGGGAAGGTGCCGCTCGTGTAGCGCTTCTTCAGATCGACGCCCAAGATCTCCTGCCAGGCGTGGAAGATGTAGCCTTCCATGAACGCGAACAGATCGTCCTGATTGATGAAGCTCATCTCCACGTCGAGCTGGGTGAACTCGAGCTGGCGGTCGAGGCGCTGATCTTCGTCGCGAAAGCAGCGCACGATCTGGAAGTAGCGGTCGTAGCCGGCCACCATCAAGAGCTGCTTGAACAGCTGGGGGCTCTCCGCGAGCGCGTAGAAGCTGCCCGGGTGCACGCGCGAAGGCACGAGGAAATTGCGCGCCCCGCCCGGCGTGTACTTGACCATGATCGGCGTCTCGACTTCGATGAAGCCGTTCGCGCTGAAGTAGCTGCGGGTCGCCTGGTTGAGCTTCGAGCGCGTGATGATGCTGCGCTGCAGCTTCGGACGGCGCAGGTCGAGGTAGCGGTACTCGAGCCGCTTTTCTTCGTTGGTCTGGATGCTGTCGGCGATCTCGAAAGGCGGCGTGAGCGCGCGGTTGAACACCGTCGCCTCCAACCCCACGACCTCGATCTCGCCGGTCGCCAGGTTCGGGTTCTTGTTGCTGCCGCGCGAGCGCACTTGGCCGCGTACGCCGATGACCCACTCGGGGCGCGCTTGGTCGGCCACGGCGAAGGCGGCCGCGTCGATCTGCGGATCGAACACGACTTGCGTGATGCCCTCGCGGTCGCGCAGGTCGATGAAGATGCAGCCGCCGTGGTCGCGCCGGTTCTGGACCCAGCCGAACAGCACCACCTCCTGTTCGAGGTGGCTCGCACGCAGCGCGCCGCACGAGTGGGTTCGTTTGAGCTGGTCGATGAAGCGAGCCACGGATGTCACCTCGAGCGTCAAAGCGCGCGATTGTGCGCGCGAGCCATCGAAACGAAGCGCACGGTTCCGCCCGCGAGCAGACAGCGAACGGGTCCCCGCGTAGGGAAGTGTCTCACGCGCGCGCCCGGTTGACAGCGCAATCGGCGCCCCATGTACCGTCCTGCCCGAGGCGCGGCAACCCCCGGGACGCACGCCGCGCCCGTGCCCGCGCTACCCTGCGGCGAGCGGTTGGCCGTTCGGCTTCTTGGGTTGCGAGGAG
>CAZYWR010001422.1:0-2054 GCA_964651185.1 uncultured Polyangiales bacterium | reverse complement strand
GCCGACGCCGACCGCGAGCGACTTCCCGCTCGCGCGCATCGCGCAGGATGAGCTGCTGGCACTGGCGATCCCGCCGCGAGCGATCGAAGACGTGGTTCCGGCGACCGCCATCCAGACCGGGCTGATGTTTCACGGTCTCTTGGAGGTCGGGGCCGACGTCTACGTCAACCAGCGGCGCGTCACGCTGGATTTCGGCGCGGAGCCCGCGCGCGCGCTGGCGGCGATGGAGCGCGCCTGGCGCGACGCGGTGGCGCGCCACGCGATCCTGCGCACGCACTTCGAGACGACCGCCCGCGGCGAGATGCTGCAGGTCGTCCAGCGCACCGTCGATCTGCCCTACGCGCTGCACGACCTGCGCGACGCGCCCGACTACGAGCAGGCGCTCGCTGCGTTTCGCGCGCGCGACCTGGCGGCCGGCTTCGAGCTCGCGCGCGCGCCGCTCTTGCGCGTCCACGTGCTCGCGCGCCCGGACGGCCGCTACGACCTGCTCTGGACCAACCACCACGCCCTGCTGGACGGCTGGAGCACCGCGCGCTTGCTGTCCGAGGTGGTGCAGGACTATCAGGCGCACCTGCGTGGTGAGCCGAGCGTGCAGCCCACGCCGCCGCCGTTTCGCGACTTCGTCGCCTGGTACCTGGCGCAGCCGAGCGCAGAGGCGTTCTTTCGCGCGGAGCTCGCGCGCGACCAGGCGCCGGCGCGGCTGCTCGAGGCGCTCGGACATCCGCTCGCGCCCGAGCCCAGCGCGCACGTGCTCGATGGCTCGCTGCGCGGCGAGCGCGCGGCGCGCGTGCAGGCTGGTGCGCGCCGCCACGGCGTGACGCTGAGCACGCTGGCGCAAGGCGCGTGGGCGCTCGTGCTCGCGCGCTACGCGGGCCGGCGCGAGGTGATCTTCGGCGTGACCGTGGCGGGCCGCCCGGCCGAGCTGCCGGGCAGCAGCGAGATGCTGGGGCCGTTCCTGAACAGCTTGCCGTTCGTGGTCGACGTGGATCCCGCGCTGACGGCCGGAGCGTTCTTGCAGGCGCTGCAGCGGCGCGCGGTCGAGCTGCGGCAGTACGAGCACACGCCGCTCCATCAGATCCAGCGCTGGGCGGGCGCGGCCGGCGACGCGCTGTTCGACTCGCTGCTGGTGTTCGAGAACTATCCGGTCGACGCGGCGCTGCGCCAGGGGCCGTTCGCCACTGCGCGCGTCGAGGCGACCGATCGCACGCACTACCCGCTGACCTTGAGCGTGACGCCGAACGCGCACGAGCTGTCGATCGAGTGGGCCTGGGACGGACGGAAGCTGACGCGCGCGTGGATCGAGCAGCTCGCGCTCCACTACGGCGAGGCGCTCGACGCGCTCGCGGACGCGAGTATGCGTGCGCAGGCGCTGGGCGCGCTGCGCTTGCGCGCGCCGGCGCCGATCCACGCGAGCGATCGCAGATCGGCGCGTCCTAGCGCGCTCGCGCGCATCCGCGCGCACGCGCAGGCGCGCCCCGACGCGCTGGCGATCGTGTGCGGCGACGAGACGCTGTCGTTCGCCGAGCTGGTGGGCCGCGCGGAGCGCCTGAGCCAGCACCTGCGCGCCAGGCGCCGGCCGGACGAAGAGGTGATCGGCCTGTGCGTCGGCCGCTCGCCGGCGTTGCCGGTGGCCGCGCTCGGGATTTGGGGCGCGGGCGCGGGCTATCTGCCGCTCGATCGCGACTACCCGATCGCGCGCCTCCAGACGATGCTGCGCGTCGCGCGCGTGCGCCTCGTGGTGGTCGATCGCGCGAGCCATGCAGCGGTGGCCGACGCGCTGGACGGCTGCGAGCTCGTGTTCCTCGACGAGCTCTCGCTCGCGCGCGCTCCGGAGCTCGCGCCGCTTCATGAGCAGGCGCTCGCGTACGTCATCTTCACCTCCGGCTCGACCGGCGAGCCCAAGGGCGTCGCGATCAGCCACGCGGCGCTGGCGGCGCATTGCGACGACTTGAGCGCGTACACTGGCTTGAGCGCCGAAGACCGCGCGTACCAGTTCTCCACCGTGAGCTTCGACGCCTCGGTCGACCAGCTGTTCGTCCCGCTCAGCGCGGGCG
>CAZYWR010001421.1:0-3077 GCA_964651185.1 uncultured Polyangiales bacterium | reverse complement strand
GTCCGCGTGGATGACGAGATCGAGCGGCCCGGAGTCGCGCGGCCGCTTCACGACCAGCACGTCGCGCGGCTTGATCACGCCGAGGTGCTTCTTGCCCCAATGCACGGTGGCTTTGCGCGAGGGATACACGCTGATGACGATCGTCACCGTGGCCGGATCGGACGGCACGGCGCTCGCCGGGCTCGAGGCTGCGACACCCGCGTCGGGCTGGGCGCGCAAACGCCACGACACGCCGAGCGCCGCGAGCGCCAGCGCCGCGGCGACCCCGCTACGCAGGAAGACGCGCGCGTTCATTCTTCTCCTCCTTCCCCGTCGCCGCCCGCGCGCGAGTCGGGCGAGTCAGAGATGGGCGGAGGCGGACCGGGCGGATACTGCACGTTGGGCTTCGGCACGTAACCCGCGATAGGCTTCTTCTGCGCGCCCCTGATGTTGCCTTCGAGCACGTTCACGGGCAGCGGCGGATCGAGCTCGTAGAGAAAGCCGCGCGAGGGCAAGCGCATCTCGTAGACGGAGTCTTTCCACAAGAACTGACGCGTGAAGCCGAGCGGCTGATCGCCCGCCACGCGCTTGTTGCGGTGGCGCAAAATGAAGGAGTACAGGCGGATCGCCAGGTGGTTGGGCAGGCGGTGGCAGCCGTGCGAGAAGCCGTTCGGGCTGTAGATGGAGAGGTACTCGGACGAGCCGTGCGCGCGCACGCCGTTGTCGGTGTCGGGCCGCCCGTTCTGTCCCGGAACCACGAAGTAGCCGGCGATCAGACCATAGGCCGACAGATAACCCGGCCCGAGCTCGTCGTAGTTGACCACGCGCATCCACTTGTTGTTGACGGTCTTGGCCTTGACCAGCGAGCGGATGGGCGTCGACGGCGGCGCGATCCAGACCGGCCCGGCGACCACCTGCCGGATCACGCGCGGCCCCACGTCCGACATCTTGTAGCGGTAGTACTCGTAGCCGTTCGAGGCCTGCTCGGAGCGCCATCCGCCGATCGTGGTGCGCCAGCGCGCCAGCGCGCGCTGCTTGTTGCCGACTTTGGCGTAGAGCGTCAAGGAGGGATACTTCCTGCGCGGGAAGATCTTGAAGTTCCCCTTGTCGTCGAACGGTAAGTCGTACCAGACGTCGCCGCGATCGATCACGATCGACAGGTCCATATTGTCTGCATAGTAAGCCGGGCGCGCGGGCAACTTGATCGCCGCGCGCAGACGCGCGAAGTCGTGCGCCCCGTGCCGCTTGAAGAACGCGAGCGCGGCCTGTGCGTCGGTCAGGTGCAGCTGCTCGACCGTCAGCTTCGTGTACTCCTCGACCAGGTTCGCCTCCTTCGCCGCCGTGCCGTCTTCGAGGATCGCCGCCGCCGAGACCACGCGCTCCCGCAAGGCGCGCACCAGCGCGTCGTAGTCGTTGTCGAGCAAGGGGCGGGCGAGCGCGTCGACCGTCTTGCGACGCAGGAAGTTGGCCTCGTAGATCATCTGCTTCTGCTGAAACCTGCGTACGCCGAGGCGCATGGCTTCGTCGTAGACGCCGGGCTGGTGCTTGACCTCTTTGCTGAACAACCCCTCGCAAGCCAGGCGCTTCTCCACCGCGGCGTGCGCCCGCTCATCCGCGGCGCGCCTGTCGAGCACGGCGACCTTGGCTGCGAGCTCGGGATCGTTTTGGGCGAGCTCCGCCAAGCTCGCGCCCTTGGCCTTGTGCTGCGCCTCTTCGACGTCCTTACGTACTTGCGCCAGGCGTCGCTCGGTCTTCTTGATGTCCGTGGGCGGCACGTAAGTCACCGTCTCGACGGCTTCGAGCGCGGCGACGCTCTCAGGGTCGTCGCACGGGTGTTGGTCGTCGTGCAGGAAGCGCGCGCGCAGCACCGACAGCGAAGGAAAGATCCCGTAAAGCTCGAGGTAGTTCTTGCGCCCCGGCGGAAGCGGCGCGCCGTCCTCGTCGAGCTGATCGTTGGCCAAGCCGATGAAGATGCGCCGGTAGCGGTTGTGCAGCACCTGCTCGTCCGGGCCGACGTGCTCGGCGAAGATGGTCGGCGTCCAATCGTCCGAAAGATCGACCAACGTGTAACCGGCCGCTTCGGCGGCGGCCGCGTCGATCCAACGTTCTTCCGGGCGATCCGGGGGGCCCAGCACGATCAGGGCGCGCCGCTCGGGCGGCAAGTCGGGGCGGCTCTGCAGCGGATCGCCCTTCGCGCTGGGCGATGCGGCATCGGCAGGCGCGTTCGACGCAGGCGCCCGATCGGACCCGCCGCAGGCCAGCGCGGCGTTCGTGCAAGCGAGCCACAATGCCCAGCGGGCGGCCCGTGTGCGCCGAGACACGTCCGGGCGGCTCTGCTGTTTTCGAATACGAGAGCTGTGCATCACCATCCTGCCTGAAGAACCACGCGTCCGGGGGAGCGGCCCGGGACACCCCCCGGCATTACTCCACGCTACACGATTGTCGAAGATTCGTGCGGTCCGTGTGTGCGCATGCGTGCGCAAAACGCCGCGCCGCGCGCGGCAGCGCCGGAGGGCTGCCGACGTAGCGCGGCACCGGGCCACGCACACGGCCCACACCGCGCTGGCTACAAAACGCGCGACAAACGCACGTGCCTGTTTCGGGGCTCACGACCATCGTCCACGCAGCGTGCGCGCCAGCCTCTATGCTGTCCGGATGGGAGGGAACGTGCTGGTGACACCCGCCGCGACGGTCAGGGATGCGCCAGCTGCGCCCTCGCTGCCGGGCTTGAGCATCGCGGCGATCGCGATCGCGGGCAAGCTCCGCCCCCCGCCTCTGCCATCGGCGCGTCCGCTCGGCCGGAGCGAGTGGCCGCGGTCGTCGCCTCAGGAACAGGCAGCCGCCGCGCAGCCCGCGCAAGGCGCAGCGAGGACGCGCGCGCAGCTGCCGCCGCAGCGCGAAGCGCCTGCCGCGCGCGAAGCGATCGCGTTCGGCGACGCGGAAGAGCGCGGACGGCAGGCGCAGTTGGCGCGCGCGAAAGCGCAGGCCGAGGCGGAAGAGCGCGCGTGGCAGGCGCAGCTGGCGCGCGCGAAAGCGCAGGCCGAGGCGGAAGAGCGCGCGTGGCAGGCGCAGCTCGCACGCGCGAGGGCGCAGGCCGA
>CAZYWR010001420.1:0-11754 GCA_964651185.1 uncultured Polyangiales bacterium | reverse complement strand
CGAGATCGTCGCACTGGCGCCGCCCGGAGCGCGCGTCGTCGACACCGCGCCGCTCGACCTCGACGAGATCGAAGCCGAGTTCCGCGCCGCGCATGCGCAAGGCCACGACGTGGCGCGCCTTCACTCGGGAGATCTCTCGGTCTGGAGCGCGATGGGCGAACAGCTGCGGCGCCTGCGCGCGCTCGGTATTCCATACAGCGTCACGCCCGGTGTGCCGGCGTTTGCCGCGTGCGCCGCTGCGCTCGAGCAGGAGCTGACGTTGCCCGAGGTCTCGCAGTCGCTCGTGCTCACGCGTACGTCCGGACGCGCGTCGGCGATGCCGGAGCGCGAGACGCTCGAGCACTTCGCGGCAGCGCGCGCCACGCTCGCCATCCACCTGTCGGTGCACGTGATCGAACACGTCGTCGAGCGCCTCGCGCCCTCCTACGGCGCTGATTGCCCCGCGGCAGTCGTGTTTCGCGCGAGCTGGCCCGACCAGCAGATCCTGCGCGGCACGCTCGCGACGATCGCCGCGCAAGCGCGCGCGGCGGGCATCGGGCAGACGGCGCTGATCCTGGTCGGCCAGGTGCTGGATGCGCGCGAGTTCGCGGAGAGCGCGCTCTACGATCCGGGGTATCAGCGACGTTTCCGCGGTCGTGAATGAGCGCTGGCCGGAACATCGACCGCGGCCAGACGATCGACGCGCTTGCGCTCGAGTCCCTCGGCCGCGAACATGGCTGGACGCTCGACGATGCCGCGCGCGACCTGCCGCGCGGCCGGGCGGCGATCGCGAACGGAGGGCGCGTGTTGTTCGTGCAGGAGACGGGCGAGCCCGAGTTCTGGCCGCTCGACGTTCCGCTGCCGAACGGGGTCTCCTATGCGGTCAGCCTGGACGGAGTCGACCCGGGCGGTTACGCGATCTTCCTGCTCGTGAGCGATCGCGAGCTCGCCAGGCGGCACCCCGCGCACTTCGCCAACGCGATCGTCTACCGGCCGAAGAGCCTGGCGCTCGGCGTCGGGTGTGAGCGTGACACCCCGCCGGAGCTCATCGCGCGCGGCGTCGACAAGGTGCTCGCGGATCACGGTCTCTCCGCCAAGTGCGTGCGCGGGCTCGCCAGCATCGCGCACAAGCGCGACGAAAGCGGGCTGCTTGCGCTCTCCGCGGCGCGCGGCTGGCCGCTCACGTTCTACGACGCGGAGGCGCTCCATCGCGTGCCGAACATCGAGAACCCGTCCGGCGTGGTGCGCCGTCATGCGGGCACGCGCGCGGTCGCCGAGCCCGCCGCGCTGCTGCTGTCCGGCGCGGACGCGCTACTCGTGCCCAAGATCGTGTATGCGGAGGAGGGCGCGCGCAGCATGACGGTCGCGGTCGCGCGCGTGCCGTTTGCGAAGCGCCGGGAAGCGCCGGCCGGAGTAGGCTCGTAAGCCTCAGCGGCGGTAACCGTGGTGTCCGAAGCCGCCGTGCCCGCCGTAGCCGCCATGCCAGCCGCGTCCCCAGTGCGGCCCGATCCCGACGCTGACGCGCGGTCCGTATACGACGGGCGGTCCGTAGTAAGGCGCGTAGCGCGGTCCGTAGTAAGGCGCGTAGCCGTCGTAGGCGCGGTAGCCGTAAGCGGGGCCGGTCGCGACGACGGTGCTCGGGTACCCCATCGCGCCTGGGTAAGCGTACGTACAAGAGCCGAGCGCGAGACCGAGCGCGAGGAGCAGGGAAGCGCCCCAGCGCGGGCGGCGCGCACCTCGAGCGCCTTTCACGAATGCGGCTGTCGTGCCCACGTGAACCTCCGTGTGCAACGCAGGCGCGGACGCCTGCGCGGTTGCTTCGCCAGACACTGGCGACTCCATGAACCGACGGGCGCTGCCTAAGCTCCATTCATGGTCGCTGTGAGTGCGGGCACGCCGCGCGGCTGCGCTCGCGTGGCGGCCGATCGCGGAGCTAGAGCGCCGAATCGCTTGAGTCCTACGATCTCCGGCGCCTTTCGCCGCCAGCACGAGCTCCGTGCTCGGTCCGACCCAGAGGTCGAACCTGCGCGCGGACTCGCGCAGGCGACGAAATGCTTGGAAATACCTACGGACTCAAACGATTAGGCGCTCTAGGCGGCGGCGCGCACATGCGCGTGCGCGTGCGAGCCGAGCGGGCTCGAGGTCACGCGCGCGCGCAGCATCGGTGCGAACGCTTCGCGGTAGCTGTAGGCGAGCAGCAGCTCGGTCCCCAGCAAAAGCAGCGGCAAAGCGAGCCCGGCGGGCGCCAGAAACGCGTGGAACGCGACGATGTTCACGATGACGGGCGCGACGATCGCGAGCGCCAGCGGCACGTAGCGGTTGCTCAGGAGCAGCACGGCCGAGACCACCTCCGTGCCCTTGATCAGCGGGAACATGTAACCGGTCGCGAACAGCGCGCCCGCGAAGCTTCCGGCGGCTGCCGGCAGCGG
This sequence comes from uncultured Polyangiales bacterium, assembly GCA_964651185.1. Classification (GTDB taxonomy): domain Bacteria; phylum Myxococcota_A; class Polyangia; order Polyangiales; family DASUME01; genus DASUME01. Next base: position 9,346 of record CAZYWR010001420.1, on the reverse strand, counting down.
CGGTTGCGGCAGGAAATGCAGGAAGCCGTTCAGCCCAAAGACGAGAAAGGCCACCCCTTGGACGTAGCGAGCGATCGTCGAGACTTTGTGGGTCGAGCTCATGGTCTATCTCCGTGTTCGCCTCATCGTGGATCGTTGCTCCGCCTGCAACCAGCCGGGGTTCGGGCAAAACTCTTGTGCTACTCTGGCAACAATGGACTACAATGATGTCCCGCTGTTCGTGCGCGTGGTCGAGAGCGGCAGCTTCACGGGCGCGGCACACGCGACGGGTTTGCCGAAGTCCTCGGTGAGCCGGAGCGTCGCGCGCTTGGAGCAGGATTTGGGCGTGCGCCTGCTGCAGCGCACCACGCGCAAGCTCTCGCTGACGGAGGCGGGGCGCGCATTTTTCGAGCGCGTGCGCGGCCCGGTCGCGGGCGTGGACGAAGCCGCCGACGCGGTCCGCGAGCTCGGCGGAGAGCCGCGCGGCCTCGTGCGCATGAGTGCGCCGTCCGATGCCTACGCGTTCGGCGCGGCCGAGGCGATCGCCGAGTTCGTGCGGCGCTATCCGGCCATTCGCGTCGAGCTCGCGCTGACCACACGGCGCGTAGACCTGGTCGCCGAGGGGTTCGATCTCGCCATCCGCGCCGGACGCCTGGAGGACTCGACCTTGGTGGTGCGGCGCATCGCGGCGGCACCGCTCGCGATGTTCGCGGCGCCGTCGTACCTCAAGCGCCGCGGGCATCCCAAGTCGCTCGCGGAGCTGGCGCAGCACGAGTGCGTGCTCTTTCGTAGCCACGGCGGCAAGGCGATGTGGACCCTCGAGGGGCCCGAAGGCGAACGGAGCGTCGAGGTCAAGGGCGCGATCAGCGTCGACGAGATGGCGTTCTTGATGCGCGCGTGCGTGGCCGGCGCGGGCATCGCGCTGTTCCCCGTGCCGCTGGCGCGCGAGCCGGTGGAACGCGGCGCGCTCGAGCCGCTGCTCAGCGCCTACACGCTCTCGCCCGGCGGCAGCGCGCTGCACGTGGTGCTGCCGTCGGCGACGTTCGTGCCGACGCGCGTGGCGCTCCTGCGCGATCACCTGGTGCGCCGCCTCGAACGCGAGATCGCCGCCTCGCAACGCGCCTGCACGCGCCACCGAAAGAAGCCGCCCAGCTCCGCGGCCGAGTGAGCGAGGACCGCTATCCGTCCTGGTCCATCGAGCCGCGGCGCGACATGCGGGTCTGCGTGTCGATCGGCGCGTATTGGCCGGTGAGCGCCGCGACGCGCGCGGGCTCGAGCTCGACTGCCGTCGAGAGCTCGTCGAGCTCTTGCGAGAGCCCGGCCGGGCGCACGGGCCTGTCTTCGGCCTCGGCCTGCAGGAGCTCGCATTGCTGGATCAGCAGCGTGTTCTGGGTGGCACGGAAGCAGGAGCCCATCGCGCGCGCGTGGGCTTCGAAGGCCTGCCGGTCGCGCGCGGCCAGCGCCACGCGGGCGAGGTCGCGATGCACGGAGCCGGTCCATAACGGATTATCGAACGCGGAGAGATCCGCCAAGAGCTGCTCGAGACGCGCCTTGGCGCCGGCGAGATCGCCCTGCTGCAGCTCGATCAGCGCGAGCTGCTGCTGCGGTGCCCGCGTCAGCAGGCGCACCTCGTCGGGCGAAAACTGCGCGTAGAGCTCGAGACAAACTTGCTTCGCCTCTTCCGAGCGCCCGAGCGCGCCGAGCGCGCGCGCGTAGTACACGCGGTTGAGCGCGTGCGTGATCATGTGCGACGCGTGAGGCGACGTGAACAGCTCTTCGTAGAGGCTCAGCGCGCGCGCTGGGCGGCCGCGCGCGAGCTCGAGGTAGGCGAGCGCCGCGTCCCGGAACAAGAGCGCGTTGGGCGCGACCTCCCGCAGGCGATCGAGCTCGGGAAGGAGCCGCACCAGCGTCACTGCGTCGCCCGTCTGCATGGCGATCACCGACGAGCGTACCGTCATCATCGTGACCGCCGACCAAGAGATGCCGCCCTGAAGCGCGAGCAGCTCGCCGCGCTTCTTGTGCGCGTCGCACTGCTCCTGCTCGCCGCGGTAGCCGCGGTAACCCATGCGCACCGTCTCCGCGTGCGGCGCGAAGAACATGTGCGCCGCTTCCAGTTCGTCCGCGAGCTTGAGCGCGCTGCGGTTGGTATTCACGACCTCGGTCTGCGCCAGCCCATGCAAGATGCCCGCGCGGAACTGCAGGTGGATCTCGTCGTTCATGCCCTTCACAGGGCGCTCGAAGCGGGCGCGCAGCCGCTCGTAACGCGCGCGCGCCAGTGCGTAGCGGCCTGCCCCGAGCTCTGCGGTCGCCAGGCCGAACTCGATCGACAGGGAAGGCGCGCTGTCGGGACCGAACGCGCGCAGCGGCTCGAACATGGCCACCACGCGGAACGCCTCTTTGGCGTCCATCGAGCTCGAGGCCGCGGCGGTCGTGGCCGAGATCGTGCTCAACAGCGCGGAGATGGTCTCGGCGAAGCTCCCGAAGCGCAGCTTCTTGGGCGTGAAGGCGTGGCGGAACAGCGCCGCTACGATGCCGAAGATCAGCGCCAGCTTGGGGCCCAAGCGCGGCGTGAGGCGGGCGGCCGTGGTGACGCCGCAGACGTTCGCGAGCGCGTGCAGACACGGCTCGAGGTGACGTCGCTGCGCGCCCATGTCGCCGAAGAAACCGCCGCGCACGAGCGGCACGAGCACGGCCAGGCAGTGCTCGTCGGGCCGGCCCTGGCGGCGCCATACGTCGAGCACGGACTCGAGCAGCGCGACGGGCGTGGCGCCCAAGAGCCAGTCGCGGTTTTGGCGCTCGGTCAGGAGCTCTGCGGCGCGCAGCTCCTGGCCAGCCTTGAATAGATGGATGCACGTCTGCACGTGCAGCGCGTCGCTGAGGTCCTCGGTTTCGAGCAGCGCGTGCGCCGACTGGGCGTGCAGCGCGCGCCGTCGATCGTCCGAGAGCGAGCTCTCGATCGCCTGGCGCAGCGCGCTGCTCGTCATGGCGATCTGCTGCTCGCTCGTCCGCACCAGATCGCGCGCGCTCAGCTCTTCACAGGCGAGCACGACCTCGCGCGGCGCTTTCCCGAGCGCGCAGGCGATCTGCGCTACGTCGAGCGGGACTGGCTGCAAGCTCATCAAACAGGCGATCTCGCGCGCGAGCGGCGTGAGCCCCGCGACCCGCGTCAGCTGCGCGACGTCGCCGGCCGCGCTGCGTAGCTCGGCGCTCACGTCGTGCGGCAGCGTGAAGGTGCCGCCCGTGTAGCGGATCAGGCCTTGCTGCAGGAGCGCGCGGGCGAGGTCCATGCAGTGCGCAGGGTTGCCATCGCTGCGCTCGTGCAGGAACTGCGCGACGCGCCTGCTGTTCGGGACCCGTCCGAACACGCTCTCGACGAGCTCCTGAATGTCGCTGCCGGAGAGCGGCCCGAGCCCGAGCGCGCGCGAGCTCGCCGCCAGCTTACGCTGCGCGTCCGAAGCGGGCGCGCCCTGCGTGCTCGAGAGCACCAGCAAGAGCGGGTGCGCGGGCGCGACTGCGGCGAGCGAGGCGAGCAACGCCAGCGACTCGGCGTCGGCGGCGCTCAAATCGTCGACCAGGATGGCGATCGGATGGCGCGCGCTGGCCTCGAGCAGAAGTTCCTGCATCGACGCGATCGTGCGCGCTTGGCGCTCCGAGACTTTGACCGCGGACCAGGCCTCCGCCGGCGCGCGCTTACCGCCGGTCAACAGGGTGAGCTGGGTGTCGCGTACATCACGGAACGCCGAGAGCTCCGGGTGCGCGGCCTGGCAGCCGCGCACGAGCGCGCGGCCCAGGGCGAAGGCCGCCGAGTCGGCGCTGCCACTCGCGCGTAGCACGGTCACGCCGCGTAGCTGCGCCTTGAGCGCGAACTGATCGAGCAGCGCGCTGCGGCCGCTGCCGGGGCCCGCCTCGAGCAGCAAGCTCGCGCCGCGCTTGGCCGCGACCTCGTCGAGCGCCGCCGACAGCTGCGCCATCGGCTCACTGCGCCCGACCAGCGGCGGATGCGCGAGATAGCTGTAGGCGACCTTGGCCTCGTCCGGCTCGGCCGGCAGATCCGCGACCGCCGCGAGTCGTTCCATCACCTCGGCTGCACTCGCGGGGCGCGCCAACGGTTCGCGGTGGAGCAGCGACATGACGAGCTGCTCGAGCGGCTTGGGCAGCTCCGGTGCGTGGCTCGAAGGCGGCTCGATCGGGAGCGACCACGCGACGGGCAGCTCTTCGAGGCTGCGCGCGCGCACCGCGACCTTGCCGGTCAGCGCCCAATAGGCGAGGGCGCCGAGCGCATACAGGTCGGTGCGCTGATCGAGCGCGCCGCCCGCCAGACACTCCGGCGCCACGAACGAGGGCGTGCCCACGAGATCGGGCGCGACGCCGAACGGCGTGAGCGCGCCGAAGTCGATGAGCTTCGCGCGCCCGTCCTCCGTGAGTCGAATGTTGGCCGGGCTGAGGTCGCGATGGATCACGCGGCGCGCGTGCAAGAGCGCCAAGGCCGAGGCCACGTCGCGCAAGATGCGACAGACCTCCGCGACGGGCAGCGGCGCGAGCTCCACCAGGTCTTTGCCGGAGAGCAGCTCCATCGTGTAGTACGCGCCGTCGTCATCGTTGCCGTAGTCGTAGACCTCCACGATGGCGGGGTGCGCGAGCTGCGCGAGCGCGTTGTACTCGCGCTCGAACAGCGAGAGCGAGCGCGCGCGCAGCGCCTCGTCGTGCACCAACAGCCGCTTGTAAGCGACCTTGCGCTGCACCCAGCCGTCGTGCGCGAGGTACACGATCCCCATGCCGCCCCGGGCGAGCTCGCGTTCGATCCGATAGCGGGCTGGCTGGGGGCCGGAAACGGGCCGTAGAGAACGATGGGGGCGCGCGGAGACTGCTGGGCTGGCCACGTTCTGATCATAGACGGTCGGCAAAGTCCTACGCGTTGGCTCGTTCCGGCCGCCTGCATTCTGTGAGCTCATGCTGCGACATCCCGCGCCGTGCTGCGCGCTCCAACACAGCCACCGACGTCGCGGGCTTCGGGGCATGTCCTTCTCGCCTTGGCGGTGGACGATGGCGGCGCCGCCGGCGACAACACGTGAGGGAGGTGAGGCACATGCCAGGCTCACGGGTCGTCAGCGTCCCATCGCTCTCCTGTTCGGACGAACGGAGCGCGACCGGGGGGCGCAGCTGGCGTGCAGGTCGCTCGCATGCAGGTCGCTTGCGGTGCGAAGCGTCGGCGTGGAGCGCTCGTCCTGCGCCGGTGTCGGTGCGACACGTCATGTCTTCACGCGGCGGGGGCGCCCACCGCGGTGCTGCGCAGCACGCGCGCGATGGCGGGCTGGCCGACGTGCGGCAGCACGTGCTTCGCGAAGCGCTCCATGCTGCGCATCACTTGGCGCTGCGGGACGAGGCCGCCGAAGTTGAACCAGGCGATGATGCGGCCCGGGCGAAGCTCGCGCCGGATGTGTTCGATGCGCTCGATGCAGTGCTCGGGCGTGCCGAGCACGCCGATCGCGTCGTGCACCTGATCGAACGACAGCTTGCGCAGCTGCTCGAGCACAGGCGCGAGCGCCTGGCGCTCCGCCTGCGTGCCGCGCGCCAGCGTGCTCGCCGCGAGGGACGCGACCAGCTCGGCGTAGTGCGCGATGCTGGGCGCGAGCTCGCTGCGCACCTGCGCGAGGCTCTCGCCCACGTAAAGCGGCATCAGCAAGGTCACGTCATCGGGCGTCGCCTCCGGTCGGCCGGCCGCCACGCGCGCGGCGCGGTAGCGATCGAGGAGCTGGCGCATGCGAGGAAACGGGTTGATGTTCGTCGCGAAGAGCGCGCGATAACCGGCCTGACCGGCCCAGCTCGCGGTGTCGGCGCCGTCCGCGGCGATGTGGATGGGCGGGTGCGGGCGCTGCAGCGGACGCGGCGCGAGCGCCAGGTCGTGCGCTTGAAAGAAGCGCCCCGCGAACGAGAAGCGCTCGTGCGTCCAAGCCTGGTGCACGAGCTCGAGGGCTTCGGCCAAGCGCTCGCGGCTCTCCGCCGGGGGCACGCCGAAGCCGGCGAAGTGCGTCGGGTTCGCGCCACGTCCCACGCCGAACTCGACGCGGCCGCCGCTCAGCACGTCCAGCGTGGCGAGCTCCTCGGCCACGCGCAGCGGGTGCGCGAGCGGCAGCTGCGTGATGCCGGTGCCGAGTCGCAGCGTCTTGGTGCGCTCGGCGATGGCCGCGAGGAGCAGCGCAGGGCAGGGCATGATCGAGAGCGCAGGGTGGAAGTGCTGTTCGACCGGCCACACCGACTCGAAGCCCAATGCCTCGCCCAACACCGCCTGCTCGATGGTGTCGCGCATGCGCTGGGCCGGGGTCTGGTTGGGCGCGCAAGAGAGCAGAAAATGCAGACCGAAACGCATGACTCGATATCTCCTTGAGCAGTTACGACGCGCTCGCGCGGGTGCAAAGCAAGCGGGGGACCAGCGACGGGCGGGGCCGCGCGCGCGGGTTGCTCGGCAATTCGCCCGCGCTTTCGCGCAAACGCGTCGAGGCGACGATCCCCCGATGGGCGGCCGTGCCCGCTCGTGCCCGGGCCGTGCCCGCGGGCATGCGCGATCGGCTGTGATAAGGGAGCGCCATGCGCGTCTCCATCGCCGTCGCGGCGGCCCATGGTTGACATCCCGCGACTCTTGATCGCCGGCGTCTCGAGCGGCGTCGGCAAGACGACGGTGACCGTCGCGCTGGCGCGCGCGCTCTGTGCGCGTGGCTTGCGCGTGGCGCTGTTCAAGTGCGGTCCCGACTACCTCGATCCGACCTACCATCGCCGCGCAGCGGGCCGGCTGAGCCACAACCTCGACGGCTGGATGATGGGGCGTGAAGCGGTGATCGCGACCTTCCTCGAGGCTGCGAAGGACGCGGACGTCGCGCTCGTGGAAGGCGTGATGGGCCTGTTCGACGGCGCCAGCCCCAGCTCGAACGAAGGCTCGTCGGCCGAGATCGCGCTGTGGTTGCGCGCGCCCGTGCTGCTCGTGCTCGACGCGAGCGGGATGGCGCGCTCGGTCGCCGCGATCGCGCATGGCTTCACGCGCTTCGATCCCGAGCTCACGATCGCGGGCCTGTTTTGCAACCAGGTGGGCAGCGCGGGCCACCTCGCGTTGCTCGCGCAGGCATGCGCCGAGACACCCGTGCTCGGCGGCATGCGTGCCGAAGAAACGCGCCGCTTCCCCGAGCGCCATCTCGGGTTGCACGCCGCCGACGAAGCGATCGCCGACGGCGATCTCGATACCTGGGCGGAGCGCTTGACCGTGCATACGGACCTCGATCGTCTGCTCGCGGTCGCGCGCGCGGCGCCGCCGCTCGTGACCGCGCCGGTCGCGCGGCCTGCGCAGCTCGCGCGTTGCCGCATCGGGATCGCGCGGGACGCGGCGTTTTCGTTCTATTACCCGTACAATCTGCGCCTGTTGGAGCAGCTCGGCGCCGAGCTCGTGCCGTTCTCGCCGCTCGCAGACCGCGCGCTGCCCGAAGTCGATGGCCTGTACTTCGGCGGCGGCTATCCCGAGCTCCATGCCCGAGCGCTGAGCGAGAACATGAGCCTGCACGCGGCAGTGCGAGCGTTCGCCGGGTTCGGCCGGCCGATCTACGCCGAGTGCGGCGGGCTGATGTTCCTGAGCGAGGCGATCGTCACGCTCGATGGTCGTCGGCATCCGATGATCGGGCTCGTTCCGGGCGTCGCCGCGATGCAAGAGCGGCTCTCGGCGCTCGGTTACGTCGAGGTCGAGACTGCGGCGCCGAGCATCCTCGGGCCCGCCGGGCTCACCTTTCGCGGCCACCAGTTCCGCTATTCACGGCTCGAAGGAGCGGCTCCCGGCCGTTACCGCGTGCGCGCGCGGCGCAGCGGCGAAAGCCACGACGAGGGCTACGGGCAGGGCTCGGTGCTCGCCTCGTACGTGCACGCTCATTGGGCGTCCAACCCCGAGCTCGCCGCCGGCTTCGTCCGCGCTTGTGCGCGCTGAGCTCGGCGCGCGGTTCGGCAGAGGGCGCTTGCGCCCGCCGAACGCCGCGCGTAGCGTCGGTGCCCACGCCAGCACCTTGGAGAGACGAGATGGCACGCGCTCCTTCGTTTGATTTGACGGGACAGATCGCACGGGTGAGCGGCGCGAGCCGCGGGATCGGCGAGTCGATCGCGCATGCGCTCGCGGCCAACGGAGCGCACGTGATCTGCGCGAGCCGCAAGCTCGAGGGGTGCGATGCGGTCGCCAGCGCGATTCGCGCCGCGGGCGGCTCCGCCGAGGCGATGGCTTGCCACATCGGCGACGTCGCGGCGATCGAGGCGCTCTACAAGCAGATCGCGGCCAAGCACGAGCGGCTCGACATCTTGGTCAACAACGCCGCCACCAACCCTTACTTCGGTCCGATCCAGGACACCGACACGGGCGCGTTTCAGAAGACCGTCGACGTGAACATCCGCGGCTACTTCTTCATGTCGTCGCACGCGGTCAAGCTGATGGCCAAGCGGAAAGCCGGCGCGATCGTGAATGTGGCTTCGGTCAACGGCTTCGTGCCGGGCATGATGCAGGGCATCTACTCGATCACGAAGGCGGCGATCCTCTCGATGACGCAGGCGTTCGCCAAGGAGTGCGCGTCGCTCGGCGTGCGCGTGAACGCCCTCGCGCCCGGCGCGACCGACACCAAGTTTGCGGCGACGCTCGTGCACACGCCGGCCATCAGCGAGCGCATCTTGGAGCGCACGCCGTTGCGCCGCTTCGCGCAGCCGGACGAGATGGCGGGCGCGGTCCTGTACCTCGTCTCACCGGCTGCCAGCTACACGACCGGCACGTGCATCGTGGTCGACGGCGGTGCGTTGATCGGATGAGCTTCGGCGGGGTGCCTGCTCTATAGTCCGCGCGTGACTGACGCCCCCGCACAAAACTTCATCGATCGCGCCCGCGCCGTGCGCAGCGGCGAAGAGCTCGACGCTCAGAAGGTCGCCGCCTACCTCGCGGCGATCGATCCCACGCTCTTCGGGCTGCCGGAGATCACGCAGTTCGCGGGGGGCGCCTCGAACCTGACGTATCTGCTCTCGTACCCGAACGGGCGCGAGCTCGTGCTGCGCCGGCCGCCCTTCGGCCACAAAGCCAAGAGCGCGCACGACATGCTGCGCGAGGCGCGCGTGATCCAGGCGCTCGCGCCGGTCTACCCGTACGTGCCGCGCGTGATCGCGATTTGCGACGATCTCGCGGTGCTGGGCGCGGAGTTCTTCGTGATGGAGCGGATCCGCGGGATCATCCCGCGCACCAACCTGCCGAAGGGCATGGCGCTCGACGCCGACGCCACGCGCAGGCTGTGCATCAACGTGATCGACCGCATGATCGAGCTGCACCAGGTCGATCCGCAGGCCGCGGGGCTGAGCGCGCTGGGCA
>CAZYWR010001419.1:0-3353 GCA_964651185.1 uncultured Polyangiales bacterium | reverse complement strand
ACGAACCCAGCGTTCGCCGGCTGCTCGCGCTCGCGACAGCCCGCGACCGAGAGTGCCGCCATCATCAAGAATGCAGTCGTCGTAGAGCGTGTCATCTGCCGAGCGCACGACTGCAAGACCCGCACCGTCGCTTCGCAGCGCTCGACGGCCGCCTCGCGCGGCCGGAGCGTTCAACCGCGCGTGCAGATCTTGCGCAGCGGCAACGCGACGTGCAGCGATTGCGCGAGGAGTCGGCTTGACTACTCTCAGGTTCTGCGGTCGTGGGACACTGGCTTGCGAGCGCGAACATGTTCGCTGCCCACACCTCGAGTCGGAGCGGCCGCGGCACGCGAAATGCACAGCCAAACACACAACAAACGAGGAGATCGCCCATGGATGATTCCGCGATGCTCGATTTCAAGAAGGAACTCGAGGCGCTCGGCAGGATTCGTGACGAGCTCAAGCTCAAAGCCCACCTGGCGCAGGCCGAGGTCAAAAGCAAGCTCGACGACTTGGAGCGCAAGTGGCGCCTGGCCGACGAAAAGGTGCAGCGCGCCAAGTCACATGCGAAGCAGGATGCGGCCTCGCTCCAGCGCGAGGTCAAAGAGCTCGTCACGGACCTGAAGCAGGGCTATCAGGACATCAAGCGCACGTTCCAATAATCATCCGCCGGCGAGCCTGGCATGGCCGGGGTTTTCCCCCGCCCAATGAGATGGCTCCGCGTCGAGCACGCCGAGCTCATTCTCGCCACAGTCGCCTCGAAGAGCGGCGCAATGCGCCTCGCTTTTGCGGAAAAGCACCGAGGCGCGCGCCGCGAAAGCACGCCTTGACCAAGGCCGTGCCTCGAAGCTTCCTTACGATTTTTGGCTAGCTCCGATCCTTCCAACGCCCGAAAGGCGCTGCACGAAGGCGTGGTATGGAGCTTGCGATGCAGCGGGCGATGATCGCATCGGGCAAGCTCGATTCGTCCAAGGAGCGCGAACCTGAGTCGCATGTCCTTTTGATCTTGTTGGTCGTGCTCGTGAGTGGCTGCCTCGCGCTGCTCCTGCCTTTTTGGCCAAGTCTGGTGCTGGCGATTTGGACCAGCTTTCTTACTAGTCCAGTGGTCGATCGATTGACGCGCGCGATCAACGGGCGGCGCAGCGCGGCCGCGCTGGTGACCGTGGGCATCGTCATCGCCGCGTTGACGCCGGTGGTGGCCGGACTCGCGGTGGTCGTGCCCGACGCGATCGACTTAGGTCAGCACGCGTTGCAGTCGAAGTCGAGCTCCGGCGCTTTGACGGTGCTCGTCAACGGCGCAGGGGAAGGCGATCAGGAGGCGACGACACAAAAGCTGGCGGAGCTGTTGCAGAGCCACGGACAGCAAGCGTGGACCGCTGCTTCGTTGCTGGCGGGCGCTCTGGGCCACTTCGCCATCGGCCTATTGATCTACTTGGTCGCGACGTTCGCCGTGATGGCGCAGGGCCGAGAGGCATACCTGTGGCTACGCGAACGGCTGCCGATCGCGCCGAAGAAGCTCGACCGCCTGCGCGATGCGTTCCAGGAAACCGGAAAGGGGCTGCTCTACAGCGTCGCCTTGACCGCGCTGCTCATCGCGTCGGTCGCGACCACTGCGTATGCGTCGCTCGGCCTGCCGCGGCCGCTCGCCCTGGGCGTCGTGACGTTGATCGCGGCGCTCATCCCGGGCATCGGACCTTTCTTGGTCTGGGGACCGATGGCGCTCGGACTTTTGCTCTCCGGACATGCGATCAAGGCGGCAATCCTCGTCGGCGTATGCCTCGCGGTCGTCACGCCCATCGATCATCTGGTTCGTCCGGTGCTCGCGCGTTACGGCAAGTTGCAGCTCAACTCCTTCATCGTCTTCCTCGCGATGATCGGCGGCATCGTCAGCGTGGGCGGCTGGGGGCTCATCTTGGGCCCGCTGCTCTACCGGATGGCGTTGGAGGTGATCAGCATCGTACGGGAGCCGCCCGGCCCGGCGCAGAGCAGCGACGCGCGCGACGCGCCTCCGCGCTTCAAGCCGGCCGTGCGCTGACGAGCGATGTCCCTGCACCACTCGAACCGCGCGTCGACGGCGCAGTGAGCCGGTCCACATGAACAGCTCAAGATTTGCGGTCGGCCGTCACGATGCGCAGGTGTTGCATGCGCTTCGTAGCCCGCCCGAGCGCGGGCGAGAGCGCCTCGCCGAGCTCGGCGAGCCCCTGATCCGCGACCGCGAGAAACCCGTGCTTTTCCAGGAGCGCGTGCATCTCCTCGACGCTGAAGATCGTCTTCAGCGGCTCGCCCAGGCGACGCACGAGCGGCGCCACCAGCGTCAATATCAACGCGCGCGTGAAGTACGCGACGATCAGCCGGCTCTTCGGCGCGGAGCGCCGCGAGACCACGGACAAGGTCGCCTCGATATCGCGGCGTTCGAGGTACATCACCACGCCCTCCCAGATCCACGTGGTCGGCTGCGCAGGATCGTGTCCCGCCGCGCTGAGCGCCTCGTCCAAGCTCTGTCGCGCAAAATCCACGGAGACGAAACGCACCTCGCGCGCCACGGGCTCGAGTCGGCCGGCGCGCGCTCGCTTCTCGCGCTGCGAGTCGGGATGGTCCACCTCGAACACGACCGCGTCGCGCAGCTCCTCCATGCGCCAGGCCCGTCCATCGAGTCCGGCGCCGAGAATGACGACTTGCGGGTTGGGAGCGGCGCGTATGGCACCGTCGATGGCGATGGTGCTCACGACCATCATCTGCGAACGCGCCTCGAAGAACGCGCGGCCCAGGCGCGCACGCAAGCTCTTCGGCGCCTCGTCCGCGAGGAAGCGCTGGACGCGCGCGCGCGCCTCTTCGGGCAAGAGCGCGAGCGCCACCGGATCGCGGAACTCGACGTCGCGCATCCGATCGTGCGCCGCCGCGCGCGCCATGCACACGAGCACCGCGGTACGACTGCCCTGTCCTGCTTTCATCGTGGCTCACGTTAGCATCGCCGAAGCGCCGCGGGGCGCGCGCCCGCGACGAGCGCGCGCTGCCGCACCGGGACGCACGGCAGAGCCTGCCCCGCGCCGTGCGGGCCGCAGCGGCCGCACGGCGCGCGCATCCGGGAATGCTTCGCGCCCGCCGGCCGTTGGTGTAGGATGCTCGAGATCGCGTGGCGGGCGGCGCTGTTGTTGGCGGTCGGGGCGGGCCTCGGCTTCGCCGCGAACGCGCTGCGCAGCGATGGCGTCGCGCTCGCGACGTTCGCCCCTCCGGTCAGCTGCTCGGCGGAGGGCGAGAGCGCAAGTGCGGCGCCTGTCGGGCTCGTGTCGCAGACAGAGGCCGCCGCCCTTTGCGCAGACCCAGGCACCCAGATCGCCGACGCGCGCTCGGCCCAGGCCTACGCCGAGGGCCAC
>CAZYWR010001418.1:0-2392 GCA_964651185.1 uncultured Polyangiales bacterium | reverse complement strand
GCGAGCTCGCCGACGCGCGTGCGCAGATGAGCGCGAGCGAACGCGAGCTCGCCGAGGCGCGCGAACGCTTGAGCGCGAGCCAATCCGACCTGGCGCGCGCGCGCGAACGCGTGCACGCGAGCGAGCACGAGCTGACGCACGCGCGTGAGGAGGCGGAGCGGGCTGGCGCCGACGCGATCAAAGCGGGTGCGGACGCGGCCTCGCGCCGAGAGCTGGCGGAGCGGCGCGAGGCGGAGCGCGACGACGCCCTCGCTGCCCTGGCGGAGGCGCGCTCTATCTTGGCGCAGCTCGCAGGGCAGGTCGGCGCGGACGCGAACGATCCCCCGTCCATCGTGCAGGCGCTGCTCGCGCAACGCGACGCGCGCCTGGAGCAAGAGGAGCGCACGCGCGCGCAGCTGCGCGAGGAGGTGGCGCGCCGCGACGCCCGCATCGAACAGGAAGAGCAGGCGCGCGCGCAGCTGCGCGAGGAGGTGGCGCGCCGCGACGCCCGCATCGAACAGCTCGAGCGCTGGCTCGCCGAAGCGCGTCGAGGCGACGGACGCCCGGCTTCCGAGGCGAACGAACAGGACGATTTGCACCTCGGCAAAGCGCCACCCAGCGGCTGACCGCCCCGGCGCGCTTCGGACGGGCGCGACGGACTTTCGGCGCGAGCACGACGAAAAGACGGCCAGCCCCCACGGGGGAGGCCGGCCGTCTATGCGTCATTTCGCTCAGGGGTAGCTCAGAAGTCCATGCCGCCGCCGTGGCCGTGCGCATGCGCGCCCGCACCCGCGGCCTCTTCCTTCGGACGCTCGGCGATCAGCGCCTCGGTGGTGAGCATGAGGCCCGCCACGCTGGCCGCGTTCTGCAGCGCGTAGCGCACGACCTTGGTCGGGTCGATCACGCCCTGCTGCAAGAGGTCGCCGTACTCGTCCGAACGCGCGTTGTAGCCGAACGCAGCCTTGCCGTTCTTCACCTTGTCGACGACGATCGAGCCCTCGACGCCGGCGTTGGCCGCGATCTGGCGCAGCGGCTCCTCGATCGCGCGGCGGATGATGTTCACGCCGACGCGCTGCTCCGTGGAGACGTCGAGCTTGTCGAGCACGGGCTGCGCGCGGATCAGCGCCACGCCACCGCCGGGCACGATGCCCTCCTCGGAGGCCGCGCGGGTCGCGTGCAGCGCGTCTTCGACGCGCGCCTTCTTCTCCGTCATCTCGACCTCGGTCGCGGCGCCCACCTTGATCACGGCCACGCCGCCCACCAGCTTCGCGAGCCGCTCCTGCAGCTTCTCGCGATCGTAGTCGCTGGTGGTCTCGTCGATCTGACGGCGGATGGTCTCGATCCGGCCCTTGATGTCGTTCTTCTTGCCGCCGCCGTCGACGATCGTGGTGTTGTCCTTGTCGATCGTGACCTGCTTGGCGGTGCCGAGGTCGCTGAGCGTGACGTTCTCGAGCTTGATCCCGAGATCCTCGCTCACCACCTGGCCGCCGGTCAGGATCGCGATGTCCTTCAGCATCTCCTTGCGGCGATCACCGAAGCCCGGCGCCTTGACCGCCGCGCACTGCAGCGTGCCGCGCAGCTTGTTCACGACCAGCGTCGCGAGCGCTTCGCCTTCGATGTCCTCGGCGATGATCACGAGCGGGCGGCCCTGCTTCGCAATCGCCTCGAGCACGGGAAGCAGATCCTTCATGTTCGAGATCTTCTTCTCGCACAGCAGCAGGTACGCGTCGCTGATCGCGACTTCCATGCGCTCCTGATCGGTCACGAAGTACGGCGACAGGTAGCCGCGATCGAACTGCATGCCCTCGACGACCTCGAGCGCGGTCTCGAGACCCTTGGCCTCTTCGACGGTGATCACGCCTTCCTTGCCGACCTTCTCCATCGCTTCCGCGATCAGCTGGCCGATCTGCTCGTCGCCGTTCGCCGAGATCGTGCCGACCTGCGCGATCTCGCGCGGGTCCTTGGTCGGCTTCGACAGCTTGCCGAGCTTCTCGACGATGACCTCGACCGCGGCGTCGATACCGCGCTTGAGCTCCATCGGGTTGTGACCGGCGGCGACCATCTTGGAACCTTCGCGGTAGATGGCCTGCGCGAGCACGGTCGCGGTGGTGGTGCCGTCGCCGGCGACGTCCGAGGTCTTGGCGGCGACCTCGCGCACCATCTGGGCGCCCATGTTCTCGAACTTGTCTTCGAGCGTGATTTCCTTGGCGACGGTGACGCCGTCCTTGGTCACGGTCGGAGCCCCGAAGCTCTTCTCGATGACGACGTTGCGGCCGCGCGGCCCGAGGGTGACCTTGACCGCGTTCGCGAGCGCGTTGACGCCGCTGAGGATCTTGTCGCGTGCAATCGTATCGTAGATGATTTCTTTCGCAGCCATGATTATTTGCCTTCCACCACGCCGAGGACGTCGTCC
>CAZYWR010001417.1:0-1801 GCA_964651185.1 uncultured Polyangiales bacterium | reverse complement strand
CGGCGCGGTCCGAGACGTCGCAAGGCACGACGCGCACCGACGCTCCCTGGCCTTCCAAGTCCGAGACCAGCTCGGGCGCGCTGCCGGAGCGCGAGCAGAGGATGAGGTGCCGTACGCCGTGCCGCGCGACCACATGGCGCGCCACCAAACCGCCTAGCACGCCCGTGCCGCCCGTGATCAGAACCGTGCCATCTGTCCATGACGGCGTCGCCTGGACGTGCGCCTCGCCGCCCTGCGCGCGGACGAGCCGCGGCGCGCGCAGCTGCCCGGCGCGCACCGCCAGCTGCGGCTCCTGGGCTGCCAGAGCCGAAGCCAGCACCGGCATCTGGCCGATCGCTGACTCATCCAAATCGATGAGCCTGAGGCTGCGGTCGGGATGCTCGGTCTGCGCCGTCCGTAGCAGCCCCCAGACCGGCGCGTGCGCCAGATCTTCGACGTCTTCGTCGGGCCCCGCGGCGACCGCGCGACGCGTGACGACCACGAGCTCGCTGGCGGCCAGTCGTTCATCGGCCAGCCAAGCCTGCAGCGCCTCGAGCACGCGCTGGCTCGCGCGATGCGCGGCCTCCACCACCTCGCAGTCACGGAGCGACTCCCAGACCAAGACCACGCGCTTGGGGGCGGGCTGTCCTGCGGAGAGGGCACGCTGCAGCGCGGCCAAGTCGCCATGACGACTCGTGGGCAGCGCCCACGGCAGCGCGCATTCTCCGAGCAGCGACCAGGGCTCGACGGACGGTTCGGGCGCGGGCAGCGCCGTCCAATCCACACCATAGAGAGCGTCGTCCGCGCGTTCACGACTTGGCGTATCGCCCCCGCCCGCGGCCGGCGCGAGCCAGAAGTGCTCGCGCTGGAACGCGTAGGTCGGCAAGGCCACGGTGTGCCCGCCGAGCGGAGCCAGCAAAGCCCGCCAATCTACCTCGTATCCCGCGGTGTAGAGCCCCGCGAGCCCCTCGAGCAGCGCCTGCGACTCGTCACGCCCCTTGCGTAAGACGGGCCAGGCCTGCGCGCTCACGTCAGGGTCCTGATCCTGCGCGAGCGCCTCGCGCGCCAGCGCCGCGAGCACGCCGTCCGGCCCGATCTCGAGGAAACCGCCTGCGCCCGCCGCGCGGAGCGCCTGCACGGCCGGGAAGAAGCGTACTGCTGCGCGCACTTGCTCGACCCAATACGCCGGATCGCTGAACCGCTCGGCCGGCGCGAGCGCGCCCGTGACGTTCGCTGCGATCTTGAGCGCGGCCGGGCGCAAGCTGAGCCCTCTGACCACGCGCTCGAACTCCTCGAGCATGGGCTCCATGCGCGACGAATGAAACGCGTGGCTGACAGTAAGCCGCCGCGTCTTACGCCCGCGGCCTTCGAAGATCCGTTGCAGGGCCGCGATCTCGGCTTCATCGCCGGAGGCCACGACCGAGCGCGCTCCGTTCACGGCCGCCAGCGAGAGCTGGCCGCCGTCGCGTCCGAGTACGTCGATGAGCTCTGCCTCCGAAGCCTCGAGCGCGATCATCGCGCCCCCGCCCGGCAGCGCCTGCATGAGGCGCGCGCGCGCTGCCACCATGCGGGCGGCGTCCGGGAGCGACATCACGTCGGCGACGTGCGCCGCCGCGATCTCCCCGACCGAGTGGCCGAGCAGATACTGCGGGTGCACGCCCCACGACTCGAGCAGACGATAGAGCGCCACCTCCAACGCAAACAGCGCCGGCTGTGCGTACAGCGTGCAGTCGAGCCGCGCCCCGGCGGCGCTGCGCGGCGCCGGGCAAAGGATATACATTGGCGGCCGCGGAAACCCGCCCCCGAACTGCTCCCAGATCGC
>CAZYWR010001416.1:0-2079 GCA_964651185.1 uncultured Polyangiales bacterium | reverse complement strand
CCGATCTCGATAACGGGCGTGAGCACGGCCGCGCTGACGGCCAAGCGTAGCGACCCCACGCAGCTACCGAGCGCGACGCCGATCACGCTCGCAAGCGTCACGCTGAGCCAAGGGCCGAGTGCGATGAAGCGCAGACCGCTGATGGGATCGCAAGGCTCGGCCCAGAGTCCGTGGAGCGCGAGGAGCACGATCGGTACAAGCAGGATGCGCCAGCCGGCCGCGATCGCGCCTGCCACCACGGCGCCCGTCGCCAGTCCCGCTCCCTGCGCACGCACGGCCGTGTGCGCCCCGAGCGCGCTCGCCCAAGGTGAGAGCGTAAGCGCGAACAAGAGCGCGCTCTCGGGCCCGAAGTCAGCGGTCAGCGGTAGCGCGCAGGCGACGAGCCCGATCGCGAGAGCGAACGCGAGTCCAGCGCGCTCCGGCGTAACGGTGACCGGGCTCTGCCAGCGCGCGCGCGCCAGCACCTGTCTCATCCAGCGCATGCAGCGGCGGCGCCTCGATTCAAGTGGTCAAGGCCGCGGTGCTTTCGTGCGGGCTCGGCATGCGCTCGAGGGCCAAGGCGAGCGCTTCGTCGACGCGTGAGATGAGATGGATCTCGAGCGCTTGCCGCACCTCTTTGGGCACCTCGTCGAGATCCGGCTCGTTGAGCTTGGGCATGATCACGTGGCGGACGCCCGCGCGCTGCGCAGCCAGACACTTGTCTTTGAGCCCGCCCACGCGCAGCACGTTGCCGCGCAAGGTGATCTCTCCCGTCATCGCCACGTCAGGCCGGACCTTGATGCCCGTCAACATCGACGCGAGCGACACCAGCATCGCGAGCCCCGCCGAAGGGCCATCCTTCGGCACGGCGCCCTGCGGCAGGTGCACGTGCACGTCGATCCGGCTCAAGAAGTCCGCGTCGAGCCCAACGTTCTTGGCGCGCGCACGCAAATAGGTGAACGCCGCTGCGGCCGACTCTTTCATCACATCGCCCATCTGGCCGGTCAGATGTACTTGCCCCTTGCCGGGCATGCGCATCGATTCCACGAACATCAGGTCGCCACCCGAAGGCGTCCACGACAGGCCCACCGATACGCCGACCGCCGGCGCCCGCTCGACCGCCTCGCGTTCGTGCTGCGCCGGGCCCAAGACTTCGCGCAGACAGTCAGGGTCGCAGGTGACATACACGTCTTCGCCGCGCGCCATGCGCACCGCCACGTGGCGGCAGACAGCCGCCACGCGCTGCTCGAGCGTGCGCACGCCCGCTTCGCGCGTGTAGCTGTCGACGATGGTATCGATGGCGGCGTCCGTGAACTCCAGCCGCTCGACCGTGAGCCCGTGCTCGCTCAGCTGCTTGGGGATCAAGAACTCGCGCGCGATCGCCTTTTTCTCGTCGCGCGTGTAGCCCGGGATCTCAATCACCTCCATGCGGTCCAAGAGCGGACCCGGGATGGTGTCGCGGCGGTTGGCGGTCGCGATGAACATGACCGGCGACAGGTCGACCGCGACCTCGAGATAGTGATCGATGAACGCCGAGTTCTGCTCGGGGTCGAGCACCTCGAGCAGCGCGCTGGCCGGATCGCCCCGGTTGTCGCGCCCGAGCTTGTCGATCTCATCGAGCACGAGCACCGGGTTGCGGGCGCCCGCCTTCTTGAGCGCGCCGATGATGCGCCCCGGGAATGAGCCGACGTAGGTGCGGCGATGGCCGCGTACTTCCGCCTCGTCGGACACGCCGCCGAGCGATACGCGCACGAACTGGCGACCCGTGGCGCGCGCGATCGAACGTCCGAGCGAGGTCTTGCCCACGCCCGGCGGGCCGACGAAACACAAGATCGGTCCGCGCTGGTCCATCTTGAGCTTGCGCACCGCGATGAACTCGACGATGCGGCGCTTCGCGCGCTCGAGCCCGTGATGGTCCTCGTCGAGCACGCGCCGCACCTCGGGTACGTCGAGCCGGTCGGGCGTAGAGCGGCTCCAGGGCAGGTCGGCGAGCCACTCCACGTAGGTGCGCGCGCTCTGGTACTCGGCGCCGCTCGGCGCCATCGTGCGCATGCGGCTCAGCTGCTTCTTCGCCGCGCGCTCCGCTTCGCTCGGCAGCTC
>CAZYWR010001415.1:0-2983 GCA_964651185.1 uncultured Polyangiales bacterium | reverse complement strand
GCAACACGTGCAGCACGCCGGAGAGCTTGCCATCTCGCCTCATGCAACTCATCATGTTACGTGATCGGCCCGAAGGCAAGCTGCGGGGTGCGTCCGGTTGTCGCGCTCAAGTACGAACGAACCGCGAACGCTCGAGCGGCGATGGTGGAGGTTTCGAGCGTCGGCCGCGTGATCGGCATACCGCACCGAGCGGCGACGTTGACGCAAGGCGCACATTCCCATGCGGGCGAGCCTGCCTCGGTCAGCAAGGAACGAGAGCGAACGTCCGTGGGCGCTCGCCCGTATGCCGAGAGCTCGCTACGTCGCGCCTCGGCACGCGGCTTTGCGCCAGCCTCTCGACGCCGTCGTGGCGGCATCTGCAAACTCACGAAAAAACCGATCGTAAACGCAGGCGAACGGCTGTCGCGAGCGGAGCGCAGCTTGACCTGTTGCACGGCTGCACCACGCTGCTGCGCGCCGCGCGGCCTCGTCTTGTAGGCTTCCCATCGGGGCTCGCTCGGCGCCCGCGTAACGCGGCAAGCGCGTTCGCCAGACGGAGGCGAGCGCGCCAGCGAAATCGCACGGTGGAGAAGAGATGCATGCGAAAGTGGGTCCGTGAAGTCACGCTGGCGACGCTGGCGACGGCAGTCGTCCGACCAGCCCAGGCAGAGCCGCCGTCCGACTGGCAGCGGCTCAAGCAGGAAAAGGGCATCGTGGTGAGCACCCGTGAGGAACCGGGGCAGCCGCTTCCCAGACTGCGCGCGCAGGGCACCATCACCGGAAACGTGCTGGACGTGCTCGCAGTCGTGCTCGACGATGCGCGCGCCGACGAGTGGGCCAAAGGGAGCACTCACGTCGAGACGCTGCGTACGATCGATGCTCGTACGCAGCTCGTATATACGCGCTCAGAGCAGCCCTGGCCCATTCATGATCGGGACTTGGTCATGAGGCGCACGGTCGAGGTGATCGAACCCGGCGAGCAGTTCCGATTGCACATGGTGTGTGCACCCGACGAAAAGCCCAAGACGGTGGGCGTGGTGCGTGTACGCGAATGCGAGAGCACGTTACTGCTCCGCAAGGTCGACGCGCACACCACGGCCGTCGACTATCAGCTTCGCCTCGACCCGGGCGGGCGTGTGCCCCCCGGGCTCGTGCGCTGGGCGTCGGAGCGGGTGCCCTTCGACACGCTGGTCGCGCTGGAAAGACAAGTCAAACAGACGTCCGGTCACTAAGCCCGGAAACTCAGAACGGCCTCTGCGCGCCAGCGCCAGATTACCGGCGCTCGACGATGCGCGCGCGGACGCTGCGTAAGACGGAGAGGAGCTCCGTGGGGTCGAGCGCGACGGAGGTCATGGCCTTGTGCGGCGTGGGGAGCCAGCCTGCGACCTCTTCGAAGGTCTTGCAGGTGCGGCTCTTGAACTGACGCTCTTCGAGCCAGTGGAAATTGGTGATCAGGCCGCGCATGCCGCTCGACCAGAAGCCCTCGCCCTCGGCCTCGACCACGGCGACGTTGCACGCGAGCTCATGCGCGTAGCGTTTGGTGAGCATCAGGAGCTGCGCACGGCCGTCTTCGAAGGGCGGCGGCGTGTCGCGCACGATCACGTTGATGCTCGACCGCCCTTGGGGATAGGCGCTCACGATGTGGTCGCGGATGCCTTCGATGCGTTTGACCATGTCGGCCGTGGCCGGCGTCGCCCACACGATGATGCTGACGTTCTTGTACACGCCAATCACGTGCTGTCCGTCTTCGTAGAAGACTTTGTACGGCGGAGGCGGGAGGCTGCCGGGCGCCACACCTTCTGCACGCGCTATCGCCAAAGGACGTTTGACGGACATGATGCTCCTGAGCCGCGCACCTCATGATTCGCGGCACCGTACTCGGTCGATTGTAGAACGCTCGCCGGGTGTTCTCGAGCATGGAGGCTTGCTGTGCCCGCTTTTTCGTTGCGCGCGGTGGGCACGCTCACGCAGACCACATTGTCTCCTGTGTCCATCGAGGAGCCGCCGGGGCTCGATGGGCTACGAAACGCCTCGTGCACGCCGCACGACCGCGCCTTCGCATCGTGGCTCAGGGCGTGCTCCCGCAGGCGAGCGTGGAGGCGCTCATCACGCTCGCGCTGGGTTCGTTCGCTGCGCTCGGCCGTACGTAGACGTAGTCGACGCGCTGGACGGGCGAGGTGTCGCTGGTGTCGTGATCGAGCGAGACCATGACCGGAAGCGTCGCGGGCAGCGTGCAACCAGAGGGCGAACTGTAAGTAAACGATGCGCCGCGCGAGGTCCGCAGCCACGCGTCGGTGTGCCTCGATTGGTTCGTGTAAGCGAACTCGGCAGTCAAGAACGACGCGGTCGCCGGCGGATGATCGACCCACGGGTTGCCCAGCGCTGCGGGCGGGCTCCCATCATCGAGATCGTTGCAGGCGGAACCGGAAGGTCCGTTGAAGGCGTACGTAGTGTCGTCATAACTTACGAATGTCACGCCATCCCAGGTGCGCGCGTAGGCCCACACCAGGAGCGGGACGCTGTCGTCGATCGTACCGGCGCCGAGCTCGACGTCGGTGCCGAGCTCGCCCAGCGCCGCGATGCGGATGCCCACGATCGACTGGCCCGCAGTCACGGCTTTGGGAACCGACTCGAGGATCGCGATGCCTTGCGTGCTCAGCACGCCGTTGGAGACTGCTACGCGGGCGCCGCCTTGGCTACGCGGGATCCAGCGCGTCGTGTCGATCGCGGTGCCGGCGAAATCATCGAAGAACGGGAAGACCTGCGCGCCGTCGGAGCCGGCGCCGGCACCGTCGAACGTGACCGCCAAGACCTCGCGGCCACCTGCCGCGAGCTGCGGGACGCGCACCCAGATCTCGGTCGCTGTACTGTTGCAAGAGTAAGCAGGAAGGAAGAAAGAGCGCGCGGAGCCGCAGCCCGTGCTGCCGTAGATGCGCAAGTTCGAACAGTCTGACGCGAGGGTTCCGGCTCGGATGAGGGTCTGTGTATCGAGCACCACGCGTAC
>CAZYWR010001414.1:0-3166 GCA_964651185.1 uncultured Polyangiales bacterium | reverse complement strand
GTCCGAGGAGCGTGGCGCGATCAGCCTGGTGTTCAACGGCAACATGGTGCGCGACGTCGACGCCTCCTCGCTGCGCGATGCGCTTCCCGGGCTCCTGGTCCGGCGCACGCGCCGCAAGCGCAAGCGCAGCACAGCCACCCTGTCGCGCCATGGGGTCGAAGCGCGCGCTGGCGCGCGTGAGCGAAACGATACAGGCGGGCGGCCGGCCGTGCGCCCAGAGGGGGCGTACGCCGGCAAGCCGGGCGCGGAAGATTCCGAGCTCGCGGCGAGGGTTGAGGAGACGAAGACGTGACGGCCGAAGCGACGCTCGGTCAACGCTTCAAGCGCATGCTGGCCGAGAATCTCGGGCTCAAGCTGTTCTCGCTGATCGTATCGATCGCGCTGTTCACCGTAGTCCACGGCTCGGAGGCGGGGCATCGCTCGCTCTACGTGCCCGTGGTGGCGATGCTGCCGCCCGAGAGCTCAGGTCAGGTGTTGGTGAGCGAGCTCCCCGATCGCGTCAAGGTCACGCTCAGCGGGAGCCGCTCGGTGGTGAACTCGATTCATGCCGTGGACCCAGTGCAGATCGACCTGACCAGGGCACCTCGCTACTATGCGTTCGAGCCGAGCCTGTTCGATCTCCCGGCGGGCATCGACCTCAAAGTCACGCCGCCCGCGCTGTCGCTCGCTTGGGAGCCACGTGAGGAGCGCAAGCTACCAGTGCGTGTGCAGTTCTCGGGCGCACCCGACCCTGCGCTCGAAGTGGCAGGGAAGGCCATCGTGACGCCCGTGCGGCTCCTGGTCAAAGGTCCGAAGACGAGCATCGAGGCGATGCAGGAGCTGCCGACCGACATGGTAAACCTCAGCGGGCTCGGTGCCGGCACGCATCGTTTGCGCGTGCCGCTGTTGGCGCCACCGACCCAGGTGAGCTTGGGCGGACCGGCCCAAGTGACCGTGGAGCTTACGCTCGAGCCGCGCCGCGAGCAGCGCCGCCTGCGCCGTCTGACGGTAGCCGCACTCAGCGCCAACGGCCCCGCGACCCTGCGTCCGCAGCACGTAGACGTCACCGTGGCCGCGCCCGAGCGCATGCTCGAGGAGCTCGACCCAGAGCACGTCGTGCCGGTCGTCGAGTTCCCGCCCGGCACCCCGGACGGCCAAGCGGTGAGCCTACCCGTCAAGCTGCGCGGCGTCCCGGATGGCGTGCGCGTGATGTCGATCGAGCCGCCCGAGGTCCTGGTGCGCGTGCGCTAAAGCGTAGCCCATCCGCCTTCTCGCTCCGCATACCGGGCGCTACGCGATGTCGCGCTTGGCTTCGGCGGCGATGTCCTCGGCCATTTGCTTGATGCGATCGGGGCTCGGACCTTCGATCATGATGCGGAGCTTCGCCTCGGTGCCGCTCCAGCGCACCAGCACGCGACCGTGGGCGCCGAGCTTGCGTTCCGCGTTGCGGATGGCGCGCTGGGTCAGCGGCATCTCTTCGAGGGCCTTGCGCCTGGCGAAGGTGGCGTTCACGAGCACCTGGGGGACGCGTTCGATCGCGCTGGCGGAGAGGTCGTACAGGCTCTTTTGCTCGCGTATCGCGATGGCGAGGACCTGCAGCGCTGCGACCAAACCGTCGCCGGTGGTGGCGTGATCGAGGAAGATCAGATGTCCGCTCTGCTCGCCGCCGAAGTTGAGCCCTTCCTTGCGCATCGCGTCGACGACGTAGCGATCGCCCACCGCGCAGCGCAGGAGCTTGCCGTCTTCGCGCGCGAGCGCGCGCTCGAGGCCGAGGTTCGACATCACCGTCGTCACCAGCGTGCGCCGCTTCAGCTTGCCGGCGCGCAGGAGGCGCGTCGCGACCACGGACATCAATGCGTCGCCGTCTACGACCTCGCCGCGCTCATCCACCAAGATCAAGCGATCGGCGTCGCCGTCGAGGCACACGCCGAGGTGGGCCTTCTTGCGCCCGACCTCGTGCGCGCAGCTCTCCGGATGCGTGGCGCCGCAGCGGCGGTTGATGTTCTGGCCGTCGGGGCGCACGCCGATCGCGATCACTTCGGCGCCCAGCTCTTCGAACACGCTCGGCGCGACGCGGTACGCAGCGCCGTGCGCGGCGTCGACCACGATGCGCAAGCCCTCGAGCGTGAGATCCTGCGGGAACGTTTGCTTGACGTAGGCGACGTAACGGCCCGGCGCGTCGTCGAGGCGCTCTGCGCGCCCCACGTTCTTGCCGCGGGGGCGATTGACGTCGAGCACGTCGCTCTCGATCAACTGCTCGAGCTCGAGCTCCGCTTCGTCCGGCAGCTTGAAGCCGTCGGCGGCGAAGATCTTGATGCCGTTGTCTTCGAACGGATTGTGCGAAGCGCTGATCACGACCCCGGCATCGGCGCGCATGCTGGTGGTGAGGTGGGCGATCGCCGGCGTGGGCAACGGGCCCGACAGCATCACGCGCCCGCCGAGCGCGCACACGCCGGCCGCCAGCGAGGTCTCGAGCAGATAACCCGAGACGCGCGTGTCTTTGCCGATCACGATGCGCGGCGGATGCTTGACGCGCCGACTGACCTGGTAGGTGACGGCTGCGCCGATGCGAAACGCGATCTCCGGGGTCATCA
The DNA here is from genome assembly GCA_964651185.1 of uncultured Polyangiales bacterium. GTDB lineage: Bacteria > Myxococcota_A > Polyangia > Polyangiales > DASUME01 > DASUME01. Next base: position 593 of record CAZYWR010001414.1, on the reverse strand, counting down.
CGCCTTCGTTGGCGGGCCCACGCACCCCGTCCGTACCGAACAACTTGCGAGACATAACGGGAAGGCTTGTTACCACACCGTACCGGCTTTCGACAGTCAGGGCTCCCACGCCAAATCGAGTCGCCAATTCTGAACGGGCCGGAACTCGACGGTGCCGACCAGATCTTTGGGAAAACGCAGCTCCAAGAGCCCTCCGCCGCGGCTCTGCGGAACCGCCGTCGCGCTGACGGCATCGGGAGTTGCGCCGGGCGCGACGAAGCCCTCGACGTATGCGCCGCGCACGACCTTGCGCAGGCGCCCGAGGCGCCGTTCGATGAGCTGATCGAGCTGCACGCCGGCGCGGATGCGTGCGCTGCGCAACGTCGTCGAGCTCGACTCCACCGAGAGCACGGGCAGCACGCCCCCGAACTGGCGGCGCACCTCACTCGTGAGGAGGCCCGCCGTCACGCCCGCCAAGACGCCGGCGGCCGCTCCCGTGACCTCGCCCGTCTCGGTGGCGTTGGCGGCGGTGTCTGTGGTGCGCGCGCCCAGTAACTCGGCGATGATTTCGCCGGGCTGCGTGATCGCGGGATTGGAGTGCGAGAAAGAGATCT
>CAZYWR010001413.1:0-9457 GCA_964651185.1 uncultured Polyangiales bacterium | reverse complement strand
TGGCCCCCCCGCCCCCCCCCCGCCCCCGGGGGGGGCGGGGCGCGGCGGGGGGCCCGCGGCGGCCCCCGCCGCGCCTCATGGCGGGAGGCCAAGCAAACCTTCGATCGCCGCTGCGTGGTCTGTCACGGCTGCTACGACGCGCCCTGTCAGCTCGTGCTCAGCTCCTTCGAGGGCATGGCGCGCGGCGCGAGCAAGAGAGAGGTCTACGATGGCGCGCGGCTCTTCGCGATCGAGCCGACCCGTTTGCACATCGACGCTCGCAGCGTAGCCGCCTGGCGTAAGAAGGACTTCTACCCCGTGCTGCCCGAAGGGACGAGCGCGCCCGCAGAGAGCCTGCTCGTGCGCTTGCTGGAGCTCAAGCGCGCGCATCCGCTGCCGCTCGCCGCGCCGTTGCCTGAAGGCTTCGATCTCGGCCTCGATCGCGACCAGCAATGTCCGCGCGCCGAGGAGTTCGAGGGTTTCGCGCAGGACCATCCGCTCTGGGGCATGCCGTACGCTTTGCCCGGTCTGTCGGACGCGGAGCACGAGCGGCTGGTGCGCTGGGTGAACGCGGGCGCGCCCCACGAGGGCGATCCGCTGCTCAGCCCTGCCTTGTCGGCGGCCGTGGAGCGCTGGGAGGCGTTCCTCAACCAGCCGGGCCTGAAGGCACAGCTGGTGGCGCGCTATCTTTACGAGCACCTGTTTCTCGCCTCGCTCTACTTCGAAGGCGACGAACGCACGTTCTTTCGCGTCGTGCGCTCGCGGACGCCGCCGGGCGAGCCGACCGACGAGATCGCGACGCGGCGCCCGTTCGAAGATCCCGGCACGCACGCGTTCTTTTACCGGCTCGTGCGGCGCGAACGCACGGTGCTGGCCAAGACGCACATGCCGTACGAATTGAGCGACGCGCTCCTCGGCCGCTACAAAGCGCTGTTCTTCGAGCCGTCTTACGAAGTCAAAGCGCTCCCGTCGTACGATCTCGAGACCGCAGCCAACCCCTTTGCGGCCTTCGCCGCGCTGCCCGTGCACGCGCGCTATCGCTTTCTCCTGGAGCACGCGCACTTCACGTTGAGCGGCTTCATCAAGGGCCCGGTGTGCCGCGGGCAGATCGCGCTCGACGTGATCGAGGATCGCTTTTGGATCGCGTTCCTCGACCCTGAGTCGCCGATCGTCGCCCGCGAGGCGGAGCTCTTGGCAGAGGAGGCGGGCGACTTGGCGATGCCTGCCGAGCAGGGCAGCAACGACCTGCTCGTCACCTGGCGCCGCTACGCGCGGCGCGAACGGCGTTACCTCGAGGCGAAGAGCCGCTTCCTGGCCTCGGTCGCGCGCACGCCGCAGGCGGTCACGCTCGACCAGATCTGGAGCGGCGACGGCGCGAACCCGAACGCGGGGCTCACCGTGCTCCGTCACTTCGACAGCGCCACCGTGCTCCAGGGGTTTCTCGGCGGCGATCCCAAGACGGCGTGGGTGCTGAGCTACGCCGTGCTCGAGCGCATTCACTACCTGTTGGTGGCCGGATTCGACGTGTTCGGCAACATCGGCCACCAGCTGCAGACGCGCATGTACATGGACTTCTTGCGCATGGAGGCGGAGCACAATTTCTTGCTGCTCCTGCCGCGCGCACGCCGGCGGGCGCTCGTCGACGCGTGGTACCGCGAGACCAGCGACGAGGTGAAGGACATGGTGTACGGGCAAGTGGCGCGCTTCGACCAGGAGACGGGCATCACCTACCGCACCAAGGAGCCGGAGCACGAGCTGTTCCGCATGCTCGAGCAGCGGCTCGCGCCCGTGCTCGTACGCCGCCACGACCCGGAACGCGCGCCGGACGACGCCCGCGAGGCGTTGCAGCCGCTCGCTGAGCTCGTGGGCAAGAGCGCGTCGTTCATGCCCGAGACGAGCTTCCTGGAGATCCAGTCTGCAGACGGCGCGCTCAGCTACGTGAGTCTGCTGCGCGACAGCGCACACACCAACGTGGCCCATCTGCTTCGTGAGCACGAGCGGCGTCGGCCCGAAGAAGACCGCCTGACGGTTGCCTACGGCTTCGTGGGCGCCTATCCGAACGCCCTGTTCAGCGTCGAGGAGGCGGAGCTCCCTGCCTTCGTGGCCGCGGTCGCGCGCCTCGATGGCCTGCGGGCTTACGGAGCGCTGCGCGAGCGCTTTGGTGTGCAGCGCTCGGATCCGCAGTTCTGGACGTACAGCGATCGCATCCACGGCGCGTTCGCCGAGCTCCAGCCGCTCGAGGCCGGCCTGTTCGACTTCAATCGTCTAGACGGCGACTGAAGCTGCGGCTCCCGTCTGGTCCGCTTCGCTTCGGCGCCCCGTTCTGACGCGAGCAGCCTGGAGCCGCTCAGAGCGCGTAAGGGTGAAACGGCGCGCTTTCGCGCTTGGCGTTGATGTCGCGAAGCTCCTGATCGCTGAAGGCACAGGCGGACTCGGCCGGGCAGCGTTGCCGGATGAAACGCACGATCAGCGCGCGGCCGAGCCGCCCGACTTCGTCTTCCGCCTGCTCCTCCCAGAGCGCGACCGTGCGCCGCCTGCGCTCCGCGAACGAGAGCCCGCCCGCGCTCCAGATCATCTCGAGGGCGCGCTCCAGCGCGCCGGCGGAGCGCGCGTACGCCTCGGTCGCGAGCTGGTCGCGCAGCTCGCGCGTGGCGATCAGAAAACGGCGGCGTTCCGAGCGAAACGGGTCGTTGTGGAACACGCGATCGAGCAGTCCGAAGAGATCGTAGCGGGCTTTGAGAAAGGTGAACCCCCAGAGGCCGTTCGCGAACTGGACCGGCGACAAGACGAACCTGGCTTTGCCGAACTTGTCGCGCATCACGGCGCTGCCGTCGCGCTCGATCACGGCGTCGAAGCCGACGCCTTGGTAGCGGTAGCTGCCGTCGCTCCGTCGTTCGAGCGGTACCTCTTCGCGGCGCCGACCCGGAAAGAGCGGCGGACGCTCGACCGTAGAGCGGCTTGCGCCGTTGCCTTCCGGCGGCGCAGAGCTCGCACCCGCGTCGCCAAGCTCGACGGAAGGAATGGCTCCGCGCGCAGCGGCGCGCGGGCTGAGGTCGACCCCTTGGGCTCGCGCCGAAACCGCTTCTGCGACGACCAGAAGCGCCGCTATCCCGAGCGCTCTCGCTGCGCGCCGTGCCCCGAGCATGTCCGTCCGGCCACAACAGGGTGCCGTGCATTCTTTATTTCGCAAGGTGAGGGTGAGCATCTCGTATGGCCCGCGCGGCGGCAGCATGCGCGCTTGGGGTCGGCGTCAGGTCGCGCTGTTCGCGATCGCGCGCTGAATCAGCGCGCGCAGCTGCGGCATGAGCGCTTGCGGCGCGACCAAGGTGCGCTCGGGTGTGGGCGCCGAGCCGGGCTCCATCCCCTCCACCAGCAAGCCGACTTCGCGCGCTACGACCGTTCCGGCCGCGATGTCCCACGGCCCCGAACATCCCGTCGCGGAGTACGCGGTGAAGCGGCCGATTGCCGTGTAGCACAGCGCCAGCGCCGCCGAGCCCGAGGTCCGCGCGTCTCCGGCTTCACGCGCGGCGAGGCGGAAGATCTCGCTTCGCTCCTGGCGCGCCCAAGCATCGAAGCCGCCATCGACGCCGATCAGCGCGCTGTTCCAGGGTACATCCGGCACCGCGCCAAGCCGATCGCCGTTGAGGCAGGCGCCGTGTCCGCGGACGGCCGTGAAAGTCTCGTCCTGGAGCGGATTGTGGACCACGCCGATCGTGAGGAGGCCGTCGATCTCCACGCCGATCGAGACGGCAGCGACGCGCCAGCCCCGGGCGTAGTTCACGGTGCCATCGAGCGGATCCACGAGCCAGCGCCGGCCCGTGCGGCCGGCGAACGAGGAGCCTTCTTCGCCCACGACGGCATCGTCGGGGAAAGCCTCACGGATGGTCTCTACGACCACGCGCTCGGCCTCGCGATCGACAGCGGTGACGATGTCCATGATCGAGCGCTTTGCGCTGATGCTGCGCTGCGCGCTCGCCCGGCCCGAGAGCACCACTTGGCCAGCCTGCCGGGCCGCGCTTTCGGCGGCCTTCGCGATCCACGCCAAATCGTGCGCCATGCGGCGGGTTGTACGGCACAGCCGGCGGGAGCGCGATCGGCGCGCCGCGCTTTCGCTTCGCCTGCGCGGGTTCGCTCGATCGGCGCGCTGCCGTAAGCGCGGCTACAGACCGCGCTCGCGCACCAGTTCGGCCAACGACACGTCGGGGCGCGCGCCGAAGTGGCTGATCACTTCCGCCGCGCACAGCGCGCCGATGCGCGCGGCTTCGCCGGGGCCGTAGCCGTGCGTGAAGCCGTAGAGAAAGCCGGCCGCGAACAGGTCGCCCGCACCCGTGGTGTCGACGACCTGGGGAACCGGTTCGGCCGAGACCTCGAAGCGCTCGCCGCCGGAGAGCACCACCGCGCCTTGCGCGCCGCGCGTGAGCACGGCTAGCTCGCAGCGTCCGCGCAACGTCGAGAGCGCGCCGTCGAAGCTCGTGGCGCCGGTCAAGGCCGCGCTCTCGGCCTCGTTCGCGAACAAGATGTCGACGTGATCGTCGATCAGCTGTTCGAACTCGGCGCGATGGCGATCCACGCAAAACGCATCCGACAGCGAGAGGGCGACGCGGCCGCCATGCTTGTGTGCGAGGTTGGCCGCCTTGAGCATGGCCTCTTTCGCGCGCGGCGGGTCCCAGAGATAGCCTTCGAGGTAGATCACCTTGCTGCGCGCGATCAGCGCCTCATCGATGTCCGCGGGCCCGAGCTCGACGCACGCGCCCAAGTAGGTGCTCATCGTGCGCTGGCCATCGGGCGTGACCAGGATCAAACAGCGCGCCGTGGGTGGGCCGGCTTCGGCGCTGCGCGTCGTGAATGCGACCCCCGCCGCGCGGATATCGTGCGTGAAAACCTGTCCGAGCTGGTCACCTTTGACCTTCCCGATATACCCAGCGCGGCCGCCGAGCGAGGCCAACCCGGCCATGCTGTTGGCCACCGAACCGCCGCTGATCTCGACCGCCGGCGCCATCTGCGCGTACAGCCGGTCGGCCCCGCCGGCGTCGATCAGCCGCATGGTGCCCTTGTGCAGGCCGAGCCGCATGATCAGCTCGTCTTCGGCATGCGCGAGGACGTCGACGATCGCGTTGCCGACGCCGGTAACGTCGAGGGTGGAAGCCATGGCTCTCCTTGCACTTTGCGCGCGCTTCGGCGCGCTTCTACATCACGTCGCCCGCGCTCAAGCGCGTTTCGACAACATTGGCTCGTGCGCGGTCCGCGCCTCGTCCTTTTCTGCTCGCGCGGGTCAGCGCGCTCCAACTGCGTCCCGCAGTTCAAGCGGAAGACTCCATCCGCGTCAACCCGAAGCGCGGGCACGCAGCGCTCGGCGCGCCTCGTCGGGGTCCGTGATCGGCGCCTCACACGCGAAATTGCGGCAAACGTACAGGGCAGGCGCGCCTTGGACCGGGCTCTTTCCGGCCAAGAGCGGGAGCGGCGACGAGCCGCCGCCAGGCGCGTGCGCCACGATGCGGTTGGGCAGGTAGGCCTCTGCGACGGCCGCCGCCAGCGCCTCGGCGCGCGCGTCGCCCGGTTCGCCGATCAGCGCGAGCTCGACCGGGCCGGCCTCGAGCAGGTCGACGACCGCGAGCATGCTGGCGAAGACGCGCGGCGCGCGCGTGACCAGCGCTCCGAACAGCTCGATCGCGCGTTGGGCCCGCGCGCGCAGGTCGGGGCGATCGAAGTGGTAGGACAGCCGCGCGCACAGCTCGGCGGCGACCGCGGCGGCGTTCGGCAGGGCATCGTCCTGCGCTTCGCACGAGCGCGCGATGAGCGGCTCGTGATCGCGCGCGGTGTGGAAGAACCCGCCCGCGTCCGCGCCGAAGTCGCGCACCATGCGCTCGCCGAGCCCGAGCGCGCGCTCGAGGTAGCGTACGTCTGCGCCGCTCTCGTAGAGCTCGATCAGCGCGACGCCGAGGTACGCGTAGTCCTCGAGGTAGGCGTCGAGGTGCGCGCGCTCTGCGCGCGCCGTGCGGTAGAGTCCGCCGTCGGGACGCACGAAGCGCGTCAGCAGGTCGTCGGCCGCGCGCTCCGCTGCCTGGCGATAGCGCGCGCCGAGCAGGCCCGCTGCGCTGGCGAGCGCGCCGATCATCAGCGCGTTCCAGCTCACCAGGACCTTGTCGTCGAGCAGCGGCGGTACGCGCGCGCGGCGCGCTTCGTACACGCGCTCGCGCGCCTGGGCGAGCTGGGTCGCGAGCGTGTCGGCGGCGACGCCATGCTCGCGCGCCACCTGCTCGAGGGGGCGCGGCGTCCAGAGCACGTTCGTGTGCTCCCAGTTGCCCTCGGAAGTGACGCCGTAATAGGCGCAGAACAGCCGCCCGAGCGGCTCGCCCAAGAGCGCGTTCAGCTCGGCCTCCGTGAAGGTGAAGAACTTGCCCTCGCTGCCCTCGCTATCCGCGTCGGTCGCGCTGTAGAAGCCGCCCGCGGGCGACTGCATCTCGCGTAGCGCGTAGTCGAGCGTCTCGCGCGCGACGCGCAGGTACTCGGGATCGCGCGTGACCTGAAACGCCTCGACGTACACGCGGGCGAGCTGCCCGTTGTCGTACAGCATCTTCTCGAAGTGCGGCACCTGCCAGCGCTCGTCGGTCGAGTAACGGGCGAAGCCGCCGCCCACGTGATCGTAGATGCCGCCGCGGCGCATGCCGTCGAGCGTGCCGCGCACCATCTCGAGCGCGCGCGCGTCGCCGCTCTGCGCGTGGTGACGGAGCAAGAGTCGGAGCGCCGGGGAGGGCGGAAACTTGGGCGCGTGGCCGAAGCCGCCCCAGCGCGCGTCGTAAGCCTGCGAGAGTTGCTCGACGGCCTGCGCGATCGCGGCGCGCGGCACCGGCGCTGGGGCGATCGCGGAGAGCTGCGCGTGCACCGCGCGCGTGAGCTCCTCGGCCTGCTGCTCGATGCCCGCGCGATCGGCAGCCCACACCTCTGCGACGCGCGCCAACAGCTCGCTGAAACCCGGTCTGCCGTAGGCGCTGCGCGGCGGAAAATAGGTGCCGGCGAAGAACGGCCGTTGGTCTGGGGTCAAGAACACGGTCATCGGCCATCCGCCCTGACCGGTCATCGCCACCGTCGCGGCCATGTAAATATCGTCCAGATCCGGGCGCTCCTCGCGGTCGACCTTCACGCACACGAAGTGCTCGTTCATGCGCGCGGCGATCGCCTCGTCTTCGAACGACTCGCGCTCCATGACATGGCACCAGTGGCACGCGGCGTAGCCGATGCTCAACAGGAGCGGCTTGTCTTCGCCTTTGGCGCGCGCGAGCGCCTCTTCGCCCCACGCATACCAGTCCACCGGGTTGTGCGCGTGCTGGAGGAGGTACGGGCTCGTCTCATGGATGAGTCGATTGGGGCGCGCTGCCATGCTCAGGTCTACCACGACGCGTCGCGCGCGTTTCAGGTGCCGGCGCGACGACAAATCTTGCTTCTCGGCGGCAATCGACTTACGCCTGGGCAGCTCGCCAAAGGAGGAGGCCGGTGCATCGCTGGTTCGTTCATGCGCTACAGCGCGCGCTCTGCGGGAGCGTTCACGCGCTTCGCGGAACCGCCCACGCGGAGGCCGCCGCGCTCGGCCGACCTTCGCGCGCCGTGATCCGCGGCCGAACGGGTTCTGCTTGGCGCTTCGCGCTCCGACTGGCGTTCGTGCTCGCGCTGGCCTCGGCCTCCGGAATGCCGGCGCGCGCGGCGGCGCAAGTGGGCGGTTCGAGACTGCACCTCGGTGCCGGGATGGCGCTCGATTTCGGGGGCGGCGTCGATTTCGACCGCCGCACGTACGCGGGCTCGTACGATCTCCGGGCGACGCCTGGCTTGCGCGGGCACCTCGATTACAGCGTGCATCGCTACATCAGCATCGGCGGCATGGCGCGTATGTCGTGGTGGCGGCCGTGGGACTTCACCGGCATCGGCCGCAGCTTTCTCTTCGACCTCGCGCCGCGCCTGACGGGTCACTACGACTGGCGCGACTTCCGTTTCTACATGGCGCTCGCGCCCGGCTTGACCATCAGCGCCATCAACGACGACGGCGTGGGCGTGGAGAACCCAGCTGCCGGGTTCACGTTGTCCCTTACGCTGGCGGGCATGGAATGGTGGTTTGCCCGTTCCGTCGGCCTTTTTGCCGAACTTGGTTGGGTCGGTCATTGGTTTACACATTCGGGCGAAGGCACGACCCAAAGCCTGGAAGTGGACCTGTCTCAGGGGCTTTTCGAGCTCGGTTTCGTGTTCGGGGTGTGACAGGCTCGAGCCCTGACAGATACCCCGTCGCAAATCATCGGTCTCGTTCTATGATGGCTCGGATGTCCGTCCGCCCCCTGTTGTTCGCAGGCTGCGTTTCGTGGCTGGTGTGCGTCGCTGTCCCCGCCTTCGCCTATTGCCGCACGCACACCGAAGATCCGGCCGCGAGCTCCTGCCCGGAGGCGTGCCCAAACGAAGGGACGCCGCTCTATTGGGCGAAGCCGAACCCGACCTACGCGTTCAACGTCAAGGAGTTTCCAGGGCTGACCGACGCTCACTTGCGCGCCATCTTCGCCGCTTCGTTCCAGACCTGGGAGAACGCGCGTTGCGAAAACGGCGAGACGGTCGGCCTCGATATTCGCGCGGAGAGCGCGCTCACCACCCTCGAGGTCGGCCCGAAAGAAGACGAGCCGAATACGAACGTCATCCTGCACATGGACCCTCAGGCGTGGACCGACCAGGATTTGCCCTCCAAGGCCTTCGCGATCACGGCCGTGTGGTTCGACGCCAAGGCCGACAGTGCGACCGTCGGCGAGATCCTCGGGGCCGACATGATGTTCAACGGCGGCATGGATCCATTCGGCGAGTGCGCGGCCACGGGCTGCACGGCGACCGATCCGCGCACCGACTTGCGCAACGTGGCGACGCACGAGATCGGACACTTCTTGGGGCTGTCGCATACCGACGTGCCGGATGCGACGATGTGGTGCGACGCAGCACCTCGCGAGATCTCGAAGCGCAGCTTGGCCCCGGACGATATCGCGGGGTTGTGCGCGATCTATCCGCCGGGGCTCGCCTTCACTGCGAGCGAGCACTCCGCCGGCCACGCATGCAGCCTACGTCCGGCGCCGCGCGGCGGGATGAGCGGGGTCGCCGCATTGCTGTTGAGCGTGTGCGCGCTGTTGTGGCGGCGGCGGGCCTCAAGGTGCGCCGCTTTTCATGGTCGCGCTCGCGGCGTGCGAGGGACCGTGCCAGCTTGAGTCCATGAACGAACAGACGTGCTCCGAGCAGTCGTTGGCGGTGGGCGAACCCTTGGCCGGCAGCGCGGTATCGCAAACCGACCGATGGCTCGTGATCGAGCACCCCCCGGCCTGGGGCCCGAAGGGCGTGGAAGACAGCGGCTTGCCCGAGCCGGTGGTCGCGGCCCTGTCGGCGTTGGGCAAACGTCATCCGCGCCTGCGCATCCAGCTCGCGCGCCGGCCTGGCCAGAGCGAGGGCGCGCGCATCGCCGCCT
>CAZYWR010001412.1:0-1563 GCA_964651185.1 uncultured Polyangiales bacterium | reverse complement strand
CGAGATCGAAGCTGGGCGTGAGACCCAGCACGTCGAACGCATCCATATTCTTTGGCTCGCGCGCGGACGCCGGCGCTTCGGCGCGCGGCTTCACACGCTGAAGGATTCCCCGCAGCCGCAGCCCGACTTTTCGTTCGGGTTGCGGAAGCGAAACCCGTGCTGCATCAGCTTGACCTCGTACTCGAGGATCGAGCCGCGCAGATAGATCAAGCTCTTGGGATCGATCACGACCCTCAAGCCTTCGAACTCGAACACCTGATCGCGAGGGCGGATTTTGTCGGCGAACTCGATGGCATAAGAAACGCCCGAGCAGCCGCCGCCGCGCACGCCGAGCCTGAGCCCTTCGGCGGGCTGCGTACGGCGCTCGATCGCCTTCTTCGCCATGTCCACCGCTGTGCGGGTCAGACGGATCTCGGGCGTGCCCTCCTGCTCCAGACGGTTCGACGGAGCGAGCACCTCACCGGCCGAGCCCGGAGCCGGTCGCTCGGATGCGCTCGGATGCGCTTCAGCGCGGGGCGATGAAGGGGGCATGGCGTCCTCAGCCCTCCGCGCGCGGGCCCGTCTGCACCGCCTCCGACGCGGAGCTCGCGGGCGCATGGGCCCCGCGCCGCTCCGCCTGCTTGCGGCGAAAATCCGCGATCGCGCTCTTGATCGCATCCTCCGCCAACACCGAGCAGTGAATCTTCACCGGCGGCAGGTTCAGCTCTTCGACGATCTGCGTGTTCTTGAGCGTCATCGCCTCGTCCACGGTCTTGCCCTTGACCCACTCGGTCACGAGCGAAGACGAAGCGATCGCGCTGCCGCAGCCGAACGTCTTGAACTTCGCGTCCTCGATCACATCCGTCTCCGGATTGATCTTGAGCTGCAGACGCATGACGTCGCCGCAGGCCGGCGCCCCCACGAGGCCCGTGCCGACGGACGCGTCCTCCTTGTCGAGCGTGCCCACGTTGCGTGGGTTCTCGTAGTGGTCGATGACCTTGTTTGAGTACGCCATGACTCTCTCTCCATGCTCGTTCGCGCGCGCCTTTCGGGCTTCATCATTTCGCTCGCGCGCGCGCCTCGACGACGAGCCTCAGACTTGCAGCTCAGTGTGCCTGCCAGTGGATGCTCTTGAGATCGATGCCTTCTTTGTGCATCTCGTAAAGCGGTGACATGGCCCGGAGCCGCTCGACCGAGCGAATCACCAGGTTGGCCACGTAGTCGATCTCCTCTTCCGTGTTGAACTTGCCGATGCCGAAGCGGATGGACGAATGCGCCAGCTCTTCCTCGACACCCATCGCGCGCAAGACGTAGCTCGGCTCGAGGCTGGCGCTCGTGCAAGCGCTGCCGGAAGAGACCGCCACGTCGCGGATGGCCATCATCATCGCCTCGCCTTCCACGAACGAGAACGAAACGTTCAAGTTGCCCGGCAGGCGGCGCGGATCGTCGGCGCCGTTCAGGTGGATCATGTCGAGCGCGCCGAACAGCTTCTTACGCAGGTGCTGGCGCAGCGCGAAGATGCGCGCGGCGTCCTCGCGCCATTCTTTGCTGGCGAGCTCGGCGGCCTTGCCGTAGCCGACGATG
>CAZYWR010001411.1:0-4958 GCA_964651185.1 uncultured Polyangiales bacterium | reverse complement strand
GGTCGACGACCAGAGCGTGCGCTGCGAATACGAGCTCGAGCTGGCGGGCCGCGCGCATCGCGTGCGCGTGCGCGCGGGCGCCGACGCCCAGCCGCCGGCGCCCGGAAGTCTCGCGAACTTCCTCGTGCGAAGGCCCTACGGCTACGCGCGTTCGCCGCGCGGAACGTTGCTGCGCTACGATTTGGAGCATCCTCCCTGGCGCATCCACGTGCCGCTCGAACACCAGCTCGACCTCGACTTCGCGGCGCTCTTCGGGCCGGCCTGGGGCTGTCTCGACGGTCTGCAACCGATCGGCATCGTGGTCGCGGACGGCTCGCTCGTGCGCGCCTCGCTGCCCGAGTAAGTCGCGATCACTCTCGATTTCCTCGGGCGGCGCGGAACGAGCGTGGTGAGGCACATTCGCGTCTTTGGGGCGAATGCGAACATACGCCGCACGTGCGCGGGCTGAGTTCAGCGGGCAATTGATGCGAGCGCTGGCACTTCGGCTGCAACTCCCCAATTGTGAATTCGACAGGGGGCCCCACCATGATCGCCGCTCAGCATCCCTTCTTGAGTGCTCTTCGCGATCGCCGGCGCGCACGCGCCCAGCGGCGCGCCGAACGCTGGGAGCGCCTGCTCGACGGTCGCGCGATTCCGCTGCCTTCCGCCATCGACGCGGAGCGCCGAGAGGACGCGACCGACGACGCCGGCATACTCAGCTATTACGTGGACAGCGCCACCAGCGGTCGCCCGCTCGTGCTCTTGCATCGCCCCCATCCCGCCGCCTCTTCGTTCGAGCTGCGCCCGCTCTTCGAGGCCTTTCGCGGGCTGCGACCGGTCTATGCGCTCGATTTGCCCGGCTTCGGCTTCTCCGATCGCGGGGTCCGCGCCTACACGCCTGCGCTCTACGAGCGAGCGATCGAACAGTTCTTGTCGCAGGTGAGCGCGTTCGGGGTCGACCTCCTGGCCTGTTCACTCGCCTGTGAATACGCGGCCAAGGTCGCGGTCGATCGACCCGAGCTAGTGCGGTCGCTGGTCTTGATCTCGCCGACCGGCTTCGCCGGGCAGCACGAGCTCAGCCGGCTCGAACGGCGGGCGCGCGCAGGCCGCGCGCCCAAGCTGACGGCCGGCCTGTGGGCGCGCCTCGTCTACCAAGCTTGGATGTCGCGGCCGGGCTTGTCGCTCGCCTTGCAGAGGACGCTCGAGCGGGGCGTGGACCCGGGATTCTTCGCCTACGCGTACGCCACGAGCCACCAGGCGGGCGCGTTTCGAGCCGGGGTTCCGCTGCTGTTCGGCGCGCTCTATCCCGCGCGCGACCCGCTGGACGTGTATGCGCGCGTGAGCACGCCGGCGCTCGTGCTCTACGATCACGACCCGCGCACGGGATTCGCGGAGCTCGCCCCCTTTGCAGCCGCCCACCCCAACTTCCGCCTGGAACACGTCGCGCACACGCGCGGGCTGCCGCAATTCGACGCGCCGGAGCAAACTGCCGAGGCGCTGCGCGGCTTCTTCAAGATGCTCGATCTACAGAACATGTGGGTGCGCGGCATGGGCGCCACGCGCTTCGTCGGCTCGGCTTGACCGTTCATGGACAGCGCGAGGTCGCTCACTGCCGCTGGTCGCGTCTTCGCCCACGTTCGAATGGCCTTTCCTGCCGGCGCGCCATCCGTGGGTTCTGCCGCGAAATGCCTCGCGTGGCGCCGCGCCGCAGCAGCGACGGCCGGCATCTTGCATATGGACTCGCCGGGGAGGGTTCATGCCAGCACGAGACGACAAGGATCGCGAGCCCGAGCTCACCGCACAACCGAAGACCCTGCCGGAGGAGCTCGGCACCACACCGATCACGGAATCGGGGCTCTCGGTCGATCCCGAAGATCTCGGGCGTCAGTTTCTGAGTGACGCCATCGAGCAGGGCAATTTCGAATCGCAGCGCGGGGGGGAGGCGGCTGAACTTTGGTTATCGTCGAATCCGCCGAGCGATGATGCGCTGACGGGTCCGAACTTCGAAGCCGATCACGACGTCTGGGAGACCACGGCAGGACTCGTCATGCAGAGCGGCAGCGCCGATGAGGCGCAGGAAGCCGCTTCCACTGCACCACCCAGCTCCGAGGAGCTGCCAGCGGCCGAGCGAGACGAGGACGATGAGCTCGACCTCGAGGCCGACTTGGATCTCTCGGAGCCCGTGATCCAGGAGGCCTCTCTGCTCGATCGCGAGGGCGACGAGCCCGGCGAAACGGAAGCGCCCGGCCTGTCCACCGATGACAGCCATTCGCACGCGAAACGTCGTGGGGGCCACGCGCTGAGGCGCGGGCGACCCGGGGCTCGCGCGCGGTGAGCTCATGCGGAAGGATGCGATCTGGCGATCCAAGCTGCGGCGCGCACCCCTGCTTTCGGGCTTGTTGACGCTCGCGTGCGGGCACCAGGACACTCCGCCGGCGGGCGGCCCCAAAGGCGAACCGAAGCAGCAGGGCACGCGCTTGCTCGAGACGGGCGCGCAGGCGATGCAGAGCTTCGAGCCCGTGCGCGCGATCGATACCTACCTCGATGGCTTTCACGTGATGAAGGACGACGCCTCGCACGTGATGGAGGCGCACCACTTCTGCAAGGCGCGCAACGAAGAGTTCACGCAGTGTCTGATCTTCGACGCCAACACGGCCAACGCCAACCTGATCGGCGTCGAATACATCATCTCCGAGCGGCTCTACGAAGAGCTCCCCGCCGAGGAGAGGGCGCTCTGGCATCCGCACAACTACGAGATCTTGTCGGGGCAGCTGGTCGCGCCCGGATTGCCCGACGTGGCCGAGAAAGCCTTTCTCGCGAAGAAGCTCAACAGCTACGGCAAGACCTGGCAGACCTGGGACACGAGCGGCGCGCGCGGCGAGAGCTTGCCGGTCGGGCCTGCCCTGATCGCGTGGTCGTTCAACGCCGACGGCGAGCTGCCCGGTTCGTTCGTGCGCGAGCGCGACAAGCGCATGAACGTCGCCAGCGAGCAAAAGCGCGCGTCGCGCGCCGACCTGTCAGCGGAAGCGCACGCCCAGCGCGGCGTGAGCGCGCTCTCGGCCGCCTTTCCCGCGCGCACCGTCCCCAGGTACATCAAAGAACGCACCGATTCGCGCGAGTGACGAGGCCCGCGCGCCGTGGTAGGCGCAGGCGATGTCTCTTTCGCGCGAGCTGATCGCCCAGGCGGACCGGCTGTCCCGGGCGCTCTCGAAGCTGCGCTTCGGCGCGCCGGTCACGCACGTCTACAATCCGCTCGAGTACGCCCGCGCTCCCTACCACGCTTATCTCGAGCGCTACGCCAACACCTCGAAGCGCGTGGTCTTCTTCGGCATGAACCCGGGTCCGTTCGGCATGACGCAGACCGGGGTGCCCTTCGGCGAGATCGCGCATGTGCGCGACTGGCTCGGGATCGAGGCCGACGTGGGGCGCCCGAAGAGCGAGCACCCGAAGCGGCCCGTGCTCGGCTTCGCCTGCACGCGCAGCGAGGTGAGCGGCGCGCGTCTGTGGGGCATGTGGAAGGCGCTGTGCGGCACACCTGAGCGCTTTTTTTCTTGGGGCTTCATCGCCAACTACTGTCCGCTCGTCTTCATGGAGGCCGGCGGCCGCAACATTACGCCCGACAAGCTCGCGCCGGCCGAGCGCGCCGCGCTGCTCGCGCCTTGCGACGCGCACCTGCGCGCCGTGGTCGCGGCCCTCGAGCCGGAGTGGGTGGTGGGCATCGGCAAGTTCGCGCAGGGCCGCGCACAGGCTGCGCTCTCGGGGGTGCGCTTCGCCAGCATGCCCCATCCTTCGCCCGCCAACCCGAACGCCAACCGCAACTGGGCCGAGACGGCACGGGCCGAGCTCGAGGCGCAGGGGCTCTCGCTTCCCCCGCTTTCGTCCGCGGCGCGCCCGCGCAGTCCGGTGGCCTGAGCCACGAAAGGCCGCGCGCGCTCAAAGCTGTCAGTCGGCGCGTCTTTCGTCCTTTCAATCGCGCAAACGAATGGTCGATGTGAGGTCGCGAACCGCGGCGCGGGACGCGTGAGCTGCCTCGTGAGGCGTGCGCGCGCCGCGTCGGCGCTTCGCCATAACGCGGTTTGCCCGAGAGTTTCGCGCCTTTTCAGCGGGGCTCGTCGCTCCGCAAATAGGAGGACAGCGCGCTTGTCCGTCTGCTGCTGAGTCGTTTTTCGCGGGCATGTCTGGGAAGATGGTGACGTAGGAGGCGCTCGTGGCGCGGCGTAAACAGGTTCGGGAGGATGCGGAGGTCACCGTCTGGCCCTCGAGTCTGCCCGACGACGTCGGTTCGATCGCTCCCGCCGGTTCGGATCTGACGGTGGACTACGAAGAGCTCGGGAGCCGCTTTCTCAGCGGCGCGGTCGAGCAGGCGCCGACCCTGCGGCCGATCTGGGACGACGAGATGGACGACGTCTACTTCGACGCACAGCTCGGCGCTGAGCTCCTCCGGAGCTTCGGGCTCGAGCCGCCAGGCCGGCGCACGACCACGCGTCCCCTGCCCCACAAGGCCCGCCGCGTGCCCAACTTGGCGCAGCCGCGCCTGCCGGTAGACCTCGAGGAGTTCATCGCGTCGAGCGACGACGTCGACCTGACCGAAGAGACGATCCGCGAAGCCTCGTTGCTCGATCACGAGGGCGATGAGCCCGGCGAGGTCGAGTCTCCTTTCGTGCGCACCGACGACGTGCATACCCACGGCAAGCGCCGAGGTGGCCACGCCAATACGAGCCTGCGCCCTCCGCGCTTGAAGGCGCGCTGAAGCAGGCGTGAGCGCGCGCCAGCTCTCGGCGGCCCTCGTCGCGACTTGCTCCCGACGCGCACGCAAACGGTGTCGCGTGCGCACGAACGCGTGCCCGGGGCGCTCTTACGGGGCCGGAGCGGGCTCGGCCGCGGGCTCGCTGGGCGCCACGCTCGGCTCGGGCGGGGCCGCGGGGGCCGGTTCGGCGGCCGGCTCGGGGGCTGTCTCGTGCGGTTCGCTGGTGCGCTCG
>CAZYWR010001410.1:0-2128 GCA_964651185.1 uncultured Polyangiales bacterium | reverse complement strand
GCACCCCAGTGCAGCGTCAAGCACTGCCCCGGCCAACACCACAGCCGCCGCAGGGAGCAGCGCCGCCCGGCGCGCCGCGCGCGAGCCCCGGTCGAGGAACAGCGCGTACGAAAACAGATAGGCGCACGCCTGCAGCGCGGTTTCGCCGCCCAGCAGACCGACCGTCAGGCATGCGGGCGCGAGCCAGGCCGCGCGTTTGTCGCCCGCGCTGCGCCAGCGATCGTGGGCCGCGAGCGCGGCAAAACCGAAGGTCAGCGACACGAGCGCGTTCCGGTTGCACAGCCAGCCGAGGGTCGCAGCCCGCGCCTCATCGAACGCGAAGAGCATGAGCGCCAAGGAGGCGACCCAGGGCGCGGCGCAGAGCCGTCGATAGACCCAAGCGGTCGACGCGAGCAGGAGCGCGAACCAGACCAAACTGTGCAGCTGCATGCACGGCAGGTGCTCGGGCCAGAGCGCATGATCGAGCCAGCGCGTCAGCGAGGTGAGCGGACGAAAGAGCCGCATCAGCGCGTCAGGGTCGGTCCACCAGGCCCACACACCCTGGTCGCGCAAAAGCAAGTTCGAAGCGCGATCGCGCGCGTATGAATAGAGATCC
Source organism: uncultured Polyangiales bacterium (assembly GCA_964651185.1). Lineage (GTDB taxonomy): Bacteria > Myxococcota_A > Polyangia > Polyangiales > DASUME01 > DASUME01. The sequence goes on along the minus strand of CAZYWR010001410.1, from coordinate 1,533 downwards.
CACGCTGGACGATCGAGGCCGGGCAGACTGCGATTGTGCTCGAGCGCGGCGACTTGAAAGTGATCGTCGGAGTCGAGGCTGACCCCGAGCACCTGCAGCGACGACAGGACTGCGGCGATCACGATCGCGAGCTGCGCGTGGCGCCAGGCCAGCCGCGCGCGGATCCAGAGGGCAGCACGCACCGCACGCGTTCGCGTCGCACCCGGCCCGTTCGGTGTGGGCTCGCCCGCGCGGCGCGCTGACTCGTGGCGTGGTTCTCGCAAATCTCGCAACAGGATGGACGACTCCGTCGCCTGGCTTTGCACGCGCGCGACCTCGCGCATGGACACTCATAGCACTCGCGCCGGGCGCACCCCTACATCGCCAGCCGCACTTGTGAGTCCCGATACTTGACGGTCAAAGCGCAGCGAGCGTGGCCTTTGCGGGCGCGATGTCTGCGGGCGCGCTGTGTGCGACCGCGCGGGCGCGTCAAGCGCCGTCGCTTTCGTCGGCGTCGGGTTCTGCGTCGGCGAGTGCGCCGTCTGACTCCGCATCATCGGTTGATGCTGCGTCGTCCGCGTCCGCGGTGGCGTCTGCATCGGGGACCTCGGCGTCGTCTCCGGCGGGCGTCGCGCCAGCGTCCATCTCGTCCGCATCGGTGCCGGCGTCGTCCTCGGTGCCGGCGTCGTCGATCTGTGCATCGAGCGCGGCATCGATATCACCGCTATCGACGTCACCGCTATCGACCGTCCCGGCATCCGCGCTGGCTGCGCCCGCATCCGTCGCGTCGCCCGCATCCGTCACGGTGGTGGGCCCTGCGTCGGCGATCAGGTTCGTACCCGCGTCTGCCCCTGCGTCCGCGCTCGCGCCGCCATCGGCGCTGCCGGCATCGCCGTGCATCGCCGCGATCCAATCGCGGAGAGTCTGCACGCCCGCGTCATCGACCACGCTCGTGCCGATCGGCGGCATCGAACGGCTGCTCCCGCGGTTGCCGGCGAGCTGCACGATCAGACTGTCGTCGGGGTCGCCGGGGACGACGCGAATCGCGGTGCCGAAGTTGGGTGTGACGGGGGGAACGTTGAGCAGGTTCTTCAGGATGTCCCAGCCTGCCGAGCTGGGGTCATCGAGCTGCGACGGATAGACGCGCAGGTACATGTGCGAGATATAAGCGCTGCCGTCTTCGTTGTGGCAGCTGATGCCGCAGTTGACGTGCAGGTACCCGAGCGCGTCCGAGCCCTTGCCCGTTCCGTCATCTGGGATTTGGTACTGCATGCGGCTCGGCGGCACGGTCAGGCGCCCTTCGGCGATCATCGCAGCCAAGGTGTATCCGTCTGCGGTGGGCAGCCCGAGCAGGACGCCCTCGACCCCGAGCAGGCTATCGCGCTGCAGCTTGTTGCGGTCGTGGCACTGGTTGCATTCGTCGTGCGTGGGCACATGATACGTGCCGTCCGGCACGGGGATGTCACCGCCGCCGTATATGTCGGCTGCCGTCTCGCCGTCGCGCCACAGATAGGTCGCTTTGACCCATTTGTCGGTTTCCGTCTTCTCGAATTA
>CAZYWR010001409.1:0-1859 GCA_964651185.1 uncultured Polyangiales bacterium | reverse complement strand
GGAGGCCTACGCGGACGACGTGCTCGTGCATCAGCTGGGCATCCCGGAAGCGGCGCATTCGGCGCTGGCGAAGCAGGAGCCGCGCTACCGAGCCTATCTGGAAGCCTTTGTCCGCGGTGAGAACGACTTCGCGATCCAGCACCCGCACGTCATGCAAGCCTATCGTGGCCTCTTGCCATTTACCGCCACGGACGTGCTCGCGCATACGCAGCGTGTGCTGCTCATGCGCTTTCTGTTCGACGATCGCGCCGCGATCGAAGATTACGAGGCTGCGCACAGGCCGCGTCCGGAGCCGGCGCGGCGCGCGCGGGCGGAGCGACATGGCTCCAACGGCTATGCGATCGGACCTTCCCGCAGCGCCTCGGGCCGGGCGATGCTCGTCATCAATCCACACTTGCCGTGGTCGGGCGAGTTCGTGCTGTTCGAAGCGCAGATCAGCGGAGGCGACCACTTCATCTACGGCGCTGCGTTGATCGGGCAGCCCTACATCGCCATGGGCTTCAGCGAGAACTTGGGCTGGACCCACACCGTCAACGCGTTCGACGGGCTCGACACCTATGAGCTCACGCTGCGCGACGGCGGCTATCTGTTCGACGGATCGGTGAGGAAGTTCGATCGCCTCGAGCCGGTGGACGTGGTCGTCAAGACAGGCCCGCGCGAGCGCCAGCGGCGGCGCGTGCAGCGGCTCTGCTCGGTGCACGGGCCCGTGGTCTTCTACGATGCGGAGGCGGGCACGGCGCTGGCGGTGCGCTTCAGCGCCGCCGCGGCGGATCAGCTGGTGCGTCATTACTGGCAGCAAGCGGACGCGCGCTGCGTCGAAGAGTTCGAGGCGGCCGCGAACCGCGACCGGCTCGCGTGCTTCAACACGGTCTACGCGGATCGACGCGGCGACATCTTGTTCCGGCACGAGGGTGTCATGCCGCGTCGGGCTGGCGGAGATCACGCGTCGTGGCAAGGCATTCAGGTGGGGACGAGCACCGCGAACCTGTGGCAGCAGTTCTACGACGTCTCGGCGCTGCCACGGCTGCTCAACCCCCGCAGCGGATTCGTGCAGAACGCCAACGACCCGCCCTGGTACGCGACGGTGCCGCCGCTCGATCCGCGGGCTTATCCGCCTTACCTTCCGTCGCCTGCGCTCGACTATCGAGCACAGCAGTCGTTGCGCCGCGTGGTCGCGGACGAGTCGATCAGCTTCGCCGAGCTGGTCGCGCTGAAGCAGTCGAATCGCGTCGAGCTCGCCGACCGCCTTCTGCCCGCGCTGCTCGAAGTGTGTGGACGGAAGTCCGAGCTGCGCGCGGCGACGGAAGTGTTGGCTGGGTGGGATCGCACATTGGGCGCCGACGCGCAGGGAGCGCTCCTGTTCTTGTCTTGGGTCGAGGCGCTGGCGCAGATGAGCGACGGCAGTTGGTTCGCGGAGGAGTGGAGTCCGCGCGATCCGTTCGCGACGCCGCGGGGGCTGAAGGATCCGGAGCTCGCCTGCCGCGCGCTCGCCCGCGCCGCGCAGGAGCTACGACGCCGCCACGGGACGCTGCAGGTTCCTTACGGCGCCGTCTATCGACTGCGCGTGGGACCTTACGATCTACCCGCGAGCGCGGGATCGACCGACTACGGACTGTACAGCGCGGCGGAGTTCATGCCGGCGGAGCAGGGTAAGCAGGTCGCCTGGGGCGGGGACTCCTTCGTCGCGGTGGTCGAGTTCGGCGAGCCCATGCGGGCGGTGGGACTCCTGACCTACGGCAACGCGACCCGGAAGGGCTCGCGCTTCGTCGGCGATCAACTGGCGTTGTTCTCGCGTCGAGAGCTGCGTCCGCTCTGGCTCGCGCGCGCCGAAGTCGAGCGACACGTGAGCGCGCGGGAGG
>CAZYWR010001408.1:0-4511 GCA_964651185.1 uncultured Polyangiales bacterium | reverse complement strand
CTTGTGGTGCTCCGGCCACGGCGCGCTCGTGGGTCGAGCAGCGAGCAGTCGGCCATCATGTTGCGCCCGGCGAAGAAGCCGACGACGGTTTCCAGGTGACGCCGCCGAGCTCGAGCGTTCCGTCGCGCCGCACGCGTCGCGTGCCGTGCACCGTCAGCGTCAGCAAGGTGCGACTCCGTCACCTCGTTCGAGTCGGTGGAGTTGCCATGCTCGCGAGCGGCGACTAGACCGTCAGGGAGGGCGTGGAGCGCAACATGGTAGCGTCGGTCGATGTAGGCAACAAGACGGACCTACACGTCGTGCAGACTGATCATCGGTCTGAGGTGATCGAGGCAGGCTTTGCGCAGCGTTCGTCAGAATCGCTCCAATCTTGCCGCACGCCTGTGGGTCGCACGACTTTGTAGTACGAATGCGATGCCGAGGCGCGCGCACACCGTCTTGAGCGCGTCGCCGGAGTAAGTCGTCGCACAGTTGTCGAGGCACTGCTTGGGCCGGCTTTGCGGCGTTTTCACTTGTCACCAGCGGTGTGACGACGGCGGCGCGTTACCAAGAGGAACGCCCGTGAGGAGCCGTTGTGAAGTATCACGCGGATCAGCGCCAGAGTAGCGCGCTTATTGCTGCCGCCGGCGGCCAGCAACGCGCTTGCAAGCCTTTGGGGAAGCCGGAGACGCATACGAACTGCAGGCATTGACCGTTCACGTTCGACGGGCTTGGCGTGTGCGTGGGGGCAAGTGTTCGGTACTCGCCGATCCGGAGGACCAACAGTTTTCTTCGAGGTGTTCGCAGCCTGTCCACACTCACTTCTGAGCTCCAAGACTGTTCGTCGCGCGATTAGCCGCTTGCTCGGCGAACGCGATGCATGGGAGCACAGGAGACATCCATGCTGAAGCGATGCTTCGGAGCGCGGCGATCCGCCTGCGCGCTCGCGCGCACGCGCGGAACATGGCCCACGGGGGCGTTGGCGCGCGAACTGTTGTGGCTGCTACTCGTGGGCGCGGCGAGCGGGTGTCCGAGAAACGAGCTGGCTCCGCTCGAGCCGTGCACGGTCTCGGCGGTCAACGAACGCGTCGATCAATCGGGGGTCGCTGACGTGGACCTCCTGTTCATGATCGACAACTCCGGCTCGATGGCGACCGAGCAAGCCAAGCTCGCCGCGCAGCTGCCGAGGCTGGTGGGTGTGCTCACGAGCGGCGACCGCTTCTTCGGCGTGCCCGACGACGCCATCCCGCCCGACACGACGCAAAAGGAGCGCTACTTCACGCAAGTCAAGAGCCTGCATCTCGGCGTGGTCTCATCGAACCTGGGCGGCATCGACGACTTTCCGGCGCGCTTCCAGAAGAGTCAGGCGATCCTGTCCTGCGCCCACGAAGGCGACGAAGGGAAGTTGCAGCACGATCCGTCGCTTGCTCTGACGGAAGTAACGGAACCGACCGGCGGGGCGTTGGCCGAGTTCCCCGGATACGACAAAGACGAGGTGGTGGTCGCACCAGATGACGACTGCCAAGGGCTCGCGGACCAACCGCCTTATCAAGAATACTCCGCCGACTCGGGGACGATGCCCTCCGATCTCGCACAGCGCTTCGGCTGCGTAGCGCGGCTCGGCGTCCAAGGCTGCCCGTTCGAACAGCAACTCGAATCTACCTGGAGGGCGCTCGCCCCGAGCGGCCGCGATGGGGAGCAGTACCGCTTTCTCAATGGCACCAAAGGACAAGGAGACGCCTACAACTCGGGCTTCGTACGTGACGAAGCCATCCTGGCGATCATGCTGGTGACCGACGAGGATGACTGCTCGATCACGGACGCAGGCAAGGCGATGTTCGATCTGACAGGGGATACGACCGACATCAACATGCGCTGCGGACGCAACGAGACGAATTCGAAGTTTCTCTGGCCTGCCGATCGCTACGTCAACGGCTTCAAAGCACTGAAGCCCGACTACCCTGATCGCATCATCTTCGGCGCGATCACGGGCATACCGCTCGATACGGAAGGCAAGACGCCCGACGAAATCCTCGCGATGCCTGACATGGAGTTCCGGCAGAAGCTCGGTACCGATCTCAATCCGCTGCCGGAGCCGAGCTGCACCTCCCAAGACCTGACCAACCCGGACAACCCGAAGACCTCCGAGGCGTACCCAGCGCGGCGCATTCTCCGCGTCGCGGCGGGCTTCGAGGATCAGGCCGTCGTCTATTCCATCTGCAACGACGACTTCGCACCCGCGCTCGACACGTTGATCGCGAAGATCGCGGTGAAGCTCCGGGGCAACTGCCTCCCGCGCAAGCTCACGCGCTCGGACGGCGGAAAGGTCAACTGCGAGGTATCCGAGCTCCTGCCTCAGGACGCCGATAGCGCGTGCTCGCCGGAGCGCGGTCACATCGGTCGTCCCTACAAGCGCGAGGTACCCGAGAGGAAAAACGGCCGGAGCGTGATCACGATCCGGCGCGCCTGCAAGATGTCGCAGGTACCCGTCGTCGAGCACGACGGCCAATGGCAGCCCGAACAAGGCGAGCGGGGCTGGTACTACGATGACTTCAGCGCGGACCTCGGGGAGCAATGCGAGAACGATCCGCAGCGCATCTCGTTCCAGTTCGGCGGACAGTTCGGCTCGGGTCTTCCGCCTGGCGCGGGCGCCGTGATCGATTGTTTTCAGCCGGTCGCGCGCATCGAAACCGCCGACGTCCAAGGCATGGACGCCGTCAACACGCGCTGCAGCGACGACGACTCCGTGTGCAGTCAGCACAGCGACGATGACTACACGCTGATCTGCGTGGATCATCAGACCTGTCAGATCCAGTGCAAGGACACCCCTGACTGCCCGCCGGGTTGGGCGTGCGCGGACGGCCTCGGCGCGGGGGCGAGCGTGCGCTATTGCCAGCTGGCGACTTGCCCGCAAGACGAGTCGGGCGCGAACGACAGCCCAACCACGAGCGGAAGCTAAGCCTCGCGCTGCGGCGAGCCGCGCAAGGTCGCGGGCCTCCCCGCGCGCGCATCGCACGCCGAGCACATTTCCTCGCGCTGCGGCGAGCCGCGCAAGGTCGCGGGCCTCCCCGTACGCGCATTGCACGCCAAGCACATTTTAAGAGCCCGGGCCCGAGAGCGCCCCAAGCCGCGGCGACTTCGCGCGTGAACTCGCCCGCTTGGCGTCACAGGCGCGATCGCGCGCCGGCAGGTGCTACAGTCCTGCGCGGCCATGAGCTACACGGTCCTCGCTCGCAAGTACCGCCCGCAGACCTTCACAGATTTGGTCGGACAAGAGCACGTCACGCGCACGCTCGCGAATGCGATCACCACGGGCCGCGTGGCGCACGCGTTCTTGTTCACGGGCGTGCGCGGCGTCGGCAAGACCACGAGCGCGCGCATCCTTGCCAAGGCGCTCAACTGCGAGCACGGCCCTACGCCGGACCCCTGCAATGAGTGCGACATCTGCCGGCAGATCACCGCCGGGGTCGACCTCGACGTGCTCGAGATCGATGGCGCCTCCAACAACGGCGTCGACGACGTGCGCCGGCTGCAGGAGTCGCTGCCCTATCGGCCGGCGCGCGATCGCCACAAGATCGTGATCGTCGACGAGGTGCACATGCTCTCGGGCGGCGCCTTCAACGCGTTTCTGAAGACGCTCGAGGAGCCGCCCGCGCACGTGAAGTTCATCTTCGCCACGACCGAAGCGCACAAGGTGCCGGTCACGATCCGCTCGCGCTGCCAGCGCTACGACTTTCGCTTGATCCCGCAGTCCGTGATCGCCGAGCGCGTAGCCAACATCTTGGCCGCCGAGAGCATCGAGGCCGATGCGCTGGCGCTCGCGATCGTCGCGCGTGAGGCCGCCGGCAGCATGCGCGATGCGCTGACGTTGCTCGATCAGGTCGTGGCGTTTTCGGGCGAGAAGCTGCTCGGGAGCGAGGTGGCTCAAAAGCTCGGCATCGCCGGGCGCGACCAGCTGTTCCGCAGCGCGGAGGCGGTGTTGAAGGGCGACGCCAAAGAGGCGCTCGAGGTCATCGACGCGATCGCCTCGCAGGGGCTCGACTTCAGCCACTTCTGCCGGCAGTGGCTCGAGCTGACGCGCGACATGATCGTGCTGCGTGTGGCGGCGGATCGACCGGAGCTGGTGGAGCTCACGGAGGACGAGCGGGCGCGCGCGCTGAGCATCGGGCGCGCGCACGAGCTGATCGAGCTGGAACGCGTCTTCGCGGGCCTGGCCAAGCTGATCGACGAGCTCGCCGGCGCGAGTGCGCCGCGCATCTTGCTCGAGATGGGCGTGGTGCGGCTCGCGACGCGTCCGCCGCTGCAGGATCTGGCCACCTTGATCGCACGGCTCACACAGCTCGAAGCGGGCGGCAGGGGTTCCCCGCCGCCTCCCCAGGGCCGACCTCCCGCGCGCCCGAGCTCCCCGCGCGGGGGCAGCGCGGAGGCGCGCGCGCCACAGCTCGAAGGTCGCGCTGCCCGTGAACCAGATCGCGGCGCTGCGCCCGAGCACGATGGAGGGCGCGGGGCTGCGCCCGAGCAAGGTGGAGGCC
>CAZYWR010001407.1:0-4934 GCA_964651185.1 uncultured Polyangiales bacterium | reverse complement strand
GGTCGGCGCGAGCCCGTCTTCGCGCTCGAACTCCAGATCGAACAGGCGAAAGCGCGTGAGCTTTCCCCAAGGGCGCTCGACTTGATAGGAGCCGTAGTGATCGAAACAGTCGCGCAGGTAACGGGCGGCGTCGCGCGTGTGGCGCAGCGGATGTGCAGCGAACTCATCCAGGTATTCGCTGAACGCGAGCACGCGCTTTTCGGCTTCGAAGCGCTCGCGCACGCGCGAGCCGATGCGTTCGAGCTCGAGCTTGAGGTCGGCCATGGCGCGATCTTACCCGCTCCGCAGCAGATTGGCTCGATCGCGCGGCGCACGACCGGCGCTTCCCGGCCGCGAGTTCGCGCACGACCAACCCGGGCGCTCAGCGCACGGCCAGCTGAAGCGCGACCGTCCGCTGATCGGGGACGCAGGTCTCTTTCGTGCAGACCGCGAAATCGACCGTAGCGGTCAGATCGTGTGTGCCCTTGTCGGCCGAGAACGGGACATCGAAGCGCGCCTCGCCTTCGTCGAACTGGACGGCGTCCGGCTTGCCCAAGCTAGACTTGCTCAGCTTCACGCCGGGCGGCGCTTTCATGTCCACGCGGATCGGATAGTCCTGGTTCACGTGGTAGCCGCCGCGCGCCTCCAGCGTGAGCGCCACCGAGCCGGCCGTGCCCGCCGTGTATTCGGGCGCCCCCGAGAGCGTGAGCCGGAACGTGGTGTCATCGATGCTGGGCTTGGGTGGCTCCGCCTGCTTGGTGGCGGGCGCGGCCGCATACGCAGCTGGCTTCTCGGCAGCCGGAGCGCGGGCCGGCTCCGAACGCGAGCAGCCGGCCAACAACGCGAACAGCAAGCACGTGGTTCGCATCAGGACCCTCAGTGGTTGTGGACGATAACGCGCTCGCTCGACGATTGGTTGGGAATGCGGGCGAGCTCCGAGATCTTGCCCTGCGTCTCGGTCACGACCGGATCGCTCGCGGGCGAGAGATGCCAGCGGGTGCCTGTCGGCTCCCGCCGGATGTAGGCGATGAAGTGCTGATCGGGGATGCGGCCGAGGTTGTCCTGCACGCTCGTGAAGCCGGGATCGTCGCCGCTCACCGGCAGCTCGACCTCCTTGCTCTTCTCATCGCCCATCAGATCGCGATCGATCTGCGCCATCAGCCGGTAGGTCACCCGCTGCTCGGGATCGGTGTCGGTGAGCAACGTGCGCACGGTCACCAGCGCGATGCGATCGGCCGAACTCACGCGCAGCTCCAAATCGCGGTCCCAGTCCGCTCGCCAGCGGCCTTCGAGGCCCTCCAGCGTCGCGACGAAGTCGACGCCCTCGTCGAAGGCCTTGAGCTGCTCGGGGGTGAGCGGCCGCGCTGCATGGGCGGTGGGTTTGTGAGCTCCGCCGCAGGCGAGGGCGAGGAACAAGCTGCTGACTAAGACGACGTCGCGCATGACTCCCGCAATCTACGTGGCGGGCCCTGTGCCGGTCAATTGCGGCGACGTCCCGGCGCAAGGGCGCGAAAGCGCGCGCGGGTCCCCACCGAGTCCCTGCCAGAGCGCCGCCATGTCCGCCGCGAGTGGCGCCTCGAGCTCAACCGTTTCGCCGCTCCCAGGATGCTCGAAGCAGAGCCGATGGGCATGGAGCGCGTGGCGTGGGTGGCCGAGGCGCGCCACCAGCTCCGCGCTCAGTCCAGTCTCGATCGTCTCGAGGAACGGCGCGGCGCCCTCCGGCCCGTACAACTTATCGCCGACGATGGGATGGCCGAGCGCGGACAAATGCACGCGCAGTTGATGCTGGCGACCCGTACGCGGAAAGAGCTCGAGCAGGGAATGGCCGGCCGAACGCGCGCGCACGCGGTAGTCCGTCACGGCCTCGAGCCCATCGGCACGCACCTCCATCAAGACGTGCAGCCCCTCGGCGGGCCGCGCCAGGGGCAGGTCGATCGTGCCTTCGTCCGCGCCGAGCTCGCCGCGCACGATCGCGAGGTAGCTCTTGTGCATGCGGCGGTTTTCGAATGCGCCCTTGAGCAGCCGCTCGTGCTCGGGCGTACGCGAGCACAGGAGCAGACCGCTGGTCTCGCGATCGAGCCGGTGCGCGATGCGCGGGGCAGTAGCCCGGCCGTAGCGCTCCTGCAGAATGTACGACACCGTATTGCGGTGGTAACTCGCGGACGGGTGCACGGGCAGCCCCGGCGGCTTGTCGAGCGCGAGCATCGTCTCGTCCTCGAACACGATCGGCAGCTCGCGCGGCGCGCTCGGCTCTTCGAACGGCGGGCGCACGAGGTACACGGTCTCGCCCGCACGCACCAGGTCGCTGGCGCGGCTCTTGACGCCGTCTTGACGGTAGCCGCAGGCCTTGACGATGCGCTGCGCGCGCGTGCGAGACAAGCGCGGGATGCGCGCCTGGATGAACAGATCGAGGCGCATACCGCTGAACTCGGGCGCCACCGGAAACGTGAGGACGATGGAGTTCTCGGCGCAACCCGGGGGCAGCACGAACGGGCGAGCGGATGCCATAATGGCGCCGAGCGCTCGTAGCATCCGACGAAAGTACCGGCAAAAGCTCGCATGAACCGCCCTTCCGACCCGCCTCCGAGTGCCCTTGCGCGGCGGCTGCGGCGCGCGCGCGAGCAGCTGCAGGAGCTGCGGAAATACCTGTCCCCCGCGCGCGCGTACGCGCGCCGGCAGCGCAAGGGCCTCGCGGGCGCTTTGGTCGTTTGTGCGGCGCTCGGGCTGTGGCTGGGCTGGCCGCGCGCGCCGGGTCCGCCGAGCGACGGCGGCGCACCTGACGCGGGTACCGTCGAGGCCAGCGCGCCAACGTTAGAAGGGCCGCACGCGCTCGATGGAGTCGTGCTCGACGATCGCGGGCAGGCGCTGCCCGGCGCACGCTTGCGGCTCTCTTCGCTGGCGAGACCGGAGGCCGTGCGCGAGGCCGAGAGCGACGCCCTGGGGGCCTTCCGCATCGAGGATCTGCCTGGCGATGAGCTCCTTTCTATCGAGGCGACGCGCGACGGACATGAGGGCAAGGAGCACACCTTCCGCGCCGGCGAGACCACGCGCATCACCTTCGTGCTCGCGCGCCAAGGCGAGCTCGCGGTGGCGCTGCGAGACCGTCCCGGACAGGCCGTCGAAGGCGCCGAGATCTTCCTGACGGGCGCAGGCTTATGGCCGGCGCTAACCGGGCACGCCGATGCCCGCGGCGGGCACGTGTTCAAGGGCCTGCCCGCAGGGGAGTATCGCGTGCGTGCGCGGCGCGCGGGACGCGTTGCGCTGCGCGACGAGCCGCTGGCGGTGGTGCCGGGCGAACGCACCGCCGTGGAGCTGGTGCTGCGCGAAGGCGCCGCGTTGAACGGCTCCGTCTTCGACCGCGAGACCGGCACGCCGCTGCCGGCGGCGCACGTGTCGATCCAAGATCTGACGCCCGGCATCGCAGCGCTCACGATCGGCACCGACGCGCACGGCGGCTTCGCCGCGAGCGGGCTCTGGCCCGGGCCCGTGCGCATCGAGGTGCAGCACGAGAGCTACGCACCGGCCACGCGCGACGTGACGCTGCCCTACGCCGCGCAACTCGAGCTCGGTCTGCTGGGAGCCGCCGCGATCTCGGGTCTCGTCGTCGACGAGCGCGGCGTCCCATTGGCCGGCGCGCGTCTGAGCCTGACCACGGACCAGGGTTTGCCTGTCGAGCTCGCGGCCGGGCGCAGTGAGCCCGGACACGGAGAGCTCGGCGTCACCAGCGGCCCCATCCCCGAGATCCCGCTGTTCGAGCGCACCGATTTCGCACTCGGCACCTTGGCCGCCGAGAGCGACGGCGGGGGGCGCTTTCGCATTCCGCGGCTCGCGCCGCGGCCGCTGATCTTGCATGCCGCGCACGCCGGGTTCGTCGCCGAACGTGTCGCCGTCAGCGATCTCAAGCCGCACACGGAAAAGCGCGACCTGCGCATCGTGCTGCGCGCGGGCGGCAAGGTCGTCGGCCGCATCGTCGACGTGCGCGGGCGCGCGCTGTCCGGCGTGTACGTGGCTGCGCGCTCGAGCGACGGCGAACGTAGCGCCCTCAGCGATGAAGCGGGCGATTACGAGCTGCGCGACGTGTTGGGCGAGGTCTACGTCGAGGCGCAGCCCGACGGCCACACCATGCTGCGCTGCCGCGTCCAGGTCGCGGCACACGCCGAGGCGCGCTGCGACTTGACGGCCGATACGGCCGTGCACGAGCTGGCGGTGCGCGTCACGGACGCCTACGGGAGTGGAATCGAGGGCGCGCTCGTGACGCTGACCGCGCACCGAGACGCGGCGGCGCCGCACACGGCGGCGCAGCTGAGCCGCCGCGACGGGCGCCTCGTGCTGCGTGAGTTGCCGCCCCCACCTTACAGTCTGGATGTCTCGCTGACGGGCTACCTGACCGTGAATGACCTGACGGTGCTCGACCCGGAACGCGAGGTGCGCGTGCAGCTCACGCGCGCCGGAAGCCTGGCCGGGGTCGTCGTCGACGCCCTCGGCCGCGCAGTGCCCGGTGCGCTCGTGGGCACGGACGAAGGGGAGGCCAGCGACGAAACCGATCCCCACGGAGCCTTCACGCTCGAGGGCGTCGCACCGGGTGTCCACACGCTGATCGCGCATCACACGCAGGCGGGCGACGGGCGCAGCGCCGAAGTGCGCGCGCGCCCGAACGAGACCCTCGACGGCGTGCGCATCGTGCTGTCGGGACGTTTGTCGGGCGACGAGCTCATGGCGAGCGCGGGCGATGGCGACCGGCGCGGCAAACCGCGCGACGAGCGCCCCGCCAAGAGCGATTATCTGCTCGAGCAGCGCGGTGAGCTGGTGGTGGTGACGCGCGTGGCCGAAGCCGGCGCGGCGGCCGCAGCAGGCCTGCGTGCGGGCGATGTGATCGCGGCGGTGGACGGCGAGGCGGCTTTGTCGCCGGCCCACGCGCGCGGGCTCTTGCGCGACCCGCCCGGCCGGACCGCGAC
>CAZYWR010001406.1:0-3186 GCA_964651185.1 uncultured Polyangiales bacterium | reverse complement strand
CGACGTTCCTATCCGCAGACTGTCCTGGGAAGCCGGGGGCGAACGGCTCGCGGAAGATCTGACGAGCCGCGAATGGCTGATCACCAACGGCCTCGGCGGCTACGCCAGCGGCTCGATCGCCGGCGTGCCGACGCGCCGCTTCCACGCGCTGCTGGTAGGCGCACTGCCTGCGCCGATCGGCCGCTTGGTGCTGCTCAATCGCGTCACGGAGACCGTGCGTCTGCCGGGCGGCGACATCCTGGTGCTCGGCGGCGGTGAAGAGAACGAGCGCGCGCTGGTGCTGTACGAGGGCAGCACCTTGGTCGAGTTCCGCCTGGAAGCGGGCCTGCCCGTGTGGCGCTACGCAGCGGGGCCCTACGTGATCGAGAAACGCGTGCTGCTCGTGCACCAGCAGAACACGGCACACGTGATCTATTCGCTGCGCGAAGGCGAAGGCAAGCTCCGCATCAAGGTGCGTCTGTGGTGCAATTTCCGTCGGCACGAAGCCAGCGTGGTCGGCCCGCGCGACCCCTATCGCGTGGTGGCCGTGGGCGACCGCTACGAGGTATACGGCGAAGAGTCTTGCCCGCCGCTCCGGATCAACGTGATCGGCGCGGACCGCTCGTTCACGCTCAGGAGCGAGCACGCGCACTTTCGTTATCGCGAGGAGGAGAGCCGCGGTTACGACTCCGCCGGCAGCTTGGCGAGTCCCGGGTACTTTCGTGCGACCCTGTCGCAAGGCTCGGATGTAGGCCTGATCGCGTCGTGTGAAGCGTGGCCGGCGATCGACGCGCTCACGCCGGCCGACGCGCAGCGGGTGGAGCACGCGCGTCGCATGCAGCTGCTCGAGCAGGCCGATCCGCGCGTGCAAACCGGCGTGGCCGCCGAGCTCGTGCTGGCGGCAGATCAGTTCGTGATCGTGCCGGCCACGCGCGTGCAAGAGTCCGCGCGCGCTCACGCGGAGGGCGACCAGGTGCGCACCATCGTGGCGGGCTACCATTGGTTCACGGACTGGGGCCGCGACACCATGATCAGCCTCGAAGGGCTTACTTTGCTCACCGGGCGCCACGCAGAGGCCGGCTACATCTTGCGGACCTTTGCCCATTACGTCCGTGATGGACTGATCCCCAATCTGTTCCCAGAAGGTCAGAACGAAGGCCTTTACCATACGGCGGACGCATCGCTCTGGCTCTTCCACGCGCTGGCGCGCTATCTCGCGTTCACCGGGGATCAACGCACGCTCACGCAGATCTTGCCAGCGCTCTGCCAGATCGCCGACGAGCACCTGCAGGGCACGCGCTTCGGCATCGGCGCCGACCCGAGCGATGGCTTGTTGCGGCAGGGCGCCGAGGGTTACGCGCTCACTTGGATGGACGCCAAGATGGGAGACTGGGTGGTGACCCCGCGCCGGGGTAAGACCGTGGAGATCAACGCGCTCTTCTACAACGCGCTGCGCTTGCTCGCCGGCTGGCTGCGCGAGCGCGATGCCGCGGCGGCCGAGCGTTACGAGCGCGCCGCCGAGCGCGCGCGGGCCTCGTTCAACGCGCGCTTCTGGTTCGCGCCGGGGCGCCATCTCTACGACGTGGTCGACGGCGAGAAAGGCGACGACCCGGCCTGCCGTCCCAACCAGCTGTTCGCGATCTCCCTCCCCCACCCGATCCTGGATCGCGAGCACTGGGCCGACGTACTCGACGTCTGTCGCCGCGAGCTGCTCACGCCCGTCGGTTTGCGTTCCCTGGCGCCCGAACATCCCGATTACAAGCCGCGCTACTTCGGCGACTTACGGACGCGCGACGGAGCTTACCATCAGGGCACCGTCTGGGCCTGGCTGATCGGTCCGTTCACGGACGCGTGGCGCAAGGTAAGGCCCGACGATCTCAGCGGGTTACGGCGCGCCATCGAAGACTTTACGCCGCACCTGAGCGAAGCCTGCATCGGCTCGGTCAGCGAGATCTTCGACGCCGACCCGCCGTTTACACCCCGCGGCTGCGTGGCCCAGGCCTGGAGCGTGGCGGAGCTCTTGCGCTGCTGGGCGCTGCTGTGCGATCAGCTTGGCGTCACCTGCGACTGAACCATTACGAACAGACGGTCGCGCGTCCTGGACGGCTCTCCTCGCGAGGCGCGAGCGCTTCGGCATCGCCCGCGGTGCGCTGGATCGCCTGCTCCAGCGCATCCGGTGAGAACGGCTTGTCGAGGCGGAGGTTCGGCGTGGAAGCCAGGAACGCGCGCGTCTGCTCCGTGAAGGCGCCGCCGGTCATGAACACCATGCGCCGCTCGAGCCCGTCGCCCAGGGCCGCGACCCGCTCGTACACATCGATGCCGGTCAAGTCCGGCATCATCATGTCGCACAGGATGACCTGGAACGGAGGCTCGTGCGCGATCATGATGAGCGCTTCGGCGCCGCCATGCGCAGTCGTCAGCTCGTGACCACGCAACAAGCGGCGCAGCGCCCGGAGCACCAGCGGATCGTCGTCGATGGCGAGGATGCGGCGGTGCGCGACGGGCGATGTCCCCGACGGCCGCTCGGACCGCGCCGTGCTGCTCGCTTCGTTCGAGGCCGGCAAGACCACGCGTACGGTGGTGCCAGCCCCGACCTGACTCTTCAGCTCGATCCGCCCGCCGTAGCTCTCGACGACGTTCTTGCAGACCGTCAGGCCGAGACCGGTGCCCACGCCGATCGGTTTGGTCGTAAAGAACGGCTCCGTCACCCGCGCGAAGTGCTCGGGGGCGATGCCCGTACCCGTGTCGCGGATCTCGATCAGCGCGTTGCCCGCGGCGTCTCGATCCAAGACGACGCGGATCTCGTTGGCATCGGCGCGGCCTGGCTCGATCGCCTGCGCGGCGTTGATCAGCAAGTTCAAGAACACCTGCGCGATGCGACCTTCATTGGCGACCACTGACGGCACCGCGCCCGAGCACCGCTCGAGACGCGCGCGATGCCGGATCTCGGCCGCTACCATCTTCAAGGTCGAGTCCATCAGCTGCGCCAGATCCAACGGCTTTTGCTCCTCCTCGTCGCCGCGGGCGAACGTCTTCAAGTCGCGCACGATCTGACGAACTCGTTCGGCGCCCTGTTGGCCTTCGCTGAGCGCCTCCACGATCGCCGGGCGCGCTTGCTCGCTCTCCGGTCCGCGCAGCTCGGCCAGGCTCGCCTGGACGAATTCGAGGTTGGCGATCACGTACGCGAGGGGATTGTTGGCCTCGTGC
>CAZYWR010001405.1:0-4598 GCA_964651185.1 uncultured Polyangiales bacterium | reverse complement strand
GACACGAGCGGTCTCCTGCTCGCGGCGCGCACGCCGAGCGCGTTCATGCGTTTGCGCGGGGCGCTCGAAGCGGGCGAGATCGAGAAACGCTACTTGGCGCTGGTCACACGCCCGCTGCAGCCGCAGGCGATCGAGCTGTCGCTCGCGCCGAGCCCGCGCCATCGGGCCCGCGTCGAAGTCAACCCGCTCGGCCGTCCGGCGCGCAGCGTGGTGTACGCGTGCCGCAGCCACGGCGAATTGTTCGCGGTCGAAGTCGGCGCGAGCCGCGCGTACCGCCACCAAGTCCGCGCGCACCTGGCGGCGATCGGCGCGCCCATCGTCGGCGATGCGCTGTACGGCGGTGTTTTCGCTCGCCGCCACTACCTGCACGCTTCGCGGCTCGCCTTCGTGCATCCGTTCACCGGCGAAGCCCTCGACGTACACTCGCGTCCTCCGGACGATTGGCCGCTCGATCGAGCCTGACCCTGTTCGCCGCTTCAGAACGACCAGCTCAGCCCGCCCTGGGCGACCACGCCGTTGCCGTAGCGGTTGGTGTTGAAGATGTACTCGACGCCCCAGTCGAGCACCGCCGTATTCAGCGGATCCAACGCCGTAAAGGCCAGGAAATCGAGCGCGACGCGCAGCTTCAACCCCAGCGTTTGATCGTGGAATGCGCTCATCTTGGGATCGGCTGTGATGTACTCGTCCATGCGCAAGTTGCCGCCCTTGCGATAGAAGAACGAGTGGCCCTGGGTGTAGTAGCGATAGCGCAGGCGCAGCTCGACGTGCGGGCCGATCTCTTGATGGATGCGTACGTCCGGCGCATGCGCGAGGATGTCCCAACTGTCGTAGTAGAGTCGGTAGCCCGCGCGCAGCGTGAGTCGTGCCTGCGGGAAGAAGTGCGCGAGCCACAGGTAGCCCGCGTGGCGCGTGCGTGAATCCGGGTGATGCTCGCGCCCGCCGCCGCCGTCGGCGAAGGCCACGATGCGGTAGGCGTTCGCTTGAAACCCGTTGAGCTGGGCCAAGTCGTAGCCGATCGTGAAGGTCGAGGTCTGGTTCAACACCTGATCCCAGGCGAACCCGAGCGAAAGCGCGCGCAGCACGCCCACCGGCACCGCTTCGCTCGCGACTAACTTGTTCGGGTGTTCTGGCGGCGACATGCGATCGCGGCGAAACACGTTGTCGTGCACGAAGTAGCCGTTCATGTGCAGGATCGTGTTGCGCTGATCGAGGCTGAACGCGGAGCTGAAGCCGGCGCCGCGCGACAGGTAGTCGGGCTCCTTGCTGAAGCGTCCGCGCGCCGAGAGATCGAGCTGCTGTTTGCCGAAGTCGATCTCGTAGCCGGTGCCGGCCTGGATCTCGTTGCGCCGCTCGGTGAACGCGATATCGCTCTGCACGCCGCTCGCGGCGCTAGCGCTGGTGATCGCGTCGAGCAGGTAGGACCCTTCGACGCGCAGGCCGATCGGCGTGACCAAGCTCATCGCCGCGCTCGGCGAGACGACGCGGGTCGACTTTTCAAAGTAATAGTTTCCGCGCAGCGACGCGGATCCCGTGTACGTCCCGGAGGCCGCGTCGCCACGCGCGAGCGAGCACACGGACACCATGACGAGGCCCATCCATATAGACAGCGTACGGCGCCGCGGCGAACCGCGGCTCTGAGCACCGAGGGCGCGCACCCGTTAGTCCTCGTCCAAAAGCCGGAGCTCGCGGCGCGCGCGATCCGTTGCGCGCCGGCTGCACAGTGCGCTCGCCACGAGAGCGCGGGCGCGTATGGGTCGGCGCCCTTCGTGATCACCGCGGTGTTCGCTTCGTAGCTCTTGAACCATGTCGAATGAGCGCGGGCCGGGCGCGTTCAGTTGCAGCCGCAGCCGCCGCCTGCGGCCCCCGCGCTCGCGGTGGCGCCTTCGCGCGACTCGCGCAGATGCGCCTGAAAACCGGTCTCGCCGACTTCGGTCGCGGGATTCATGCTGGGTTTCGCCAGTGCCTCGCGCTCGTGCGGCTTCACGTGCGCGCAGCTAGCGAGCGACAACAGCCAAAGCGCGAGCGGCAGTGCACGCGAGCGAGGCAAAATACGCGTCATCCGTCCCACATACGCGCGAACGAGACGATCGGCCAGAGCAGCGCGCGCGCCAGCGCACGCATCCAGTCGTGCTCGCGGACGAACGACGCGAGCTCCGGGCCGAGCCGATAATACGTCGCGATCAGCCGACGGCCCAGCGCGTGCGAGGCGAGATGGCGATCGCGCATGCGCCGCAGTACGCCGATTTCGGCGGCCAGCGGCGAACCGTAGGCGGCCGTCGCGATGAAGCACGGTGAGACGGTCGTGAACGTACGTGCAGGGGTCGTGTATTCGGCCATCATGGCCTGGCCCAGATCGCTGCACATTCCATCGCGCGCCGCGACTGAGACCGTGTAATGCGTCGACTGCTTGAGGCCGGCCAGGTCCACGACGATCGGCGTCCCGGCCTGCATGTCGAGGCAGCGGTTGCGCGTGGGATCGCTCGGGTCGGTACAGACGTCGAGGGCGACGGGCAAGAGCTCCTGCACCGCGTCGTGGGTGAACGCGGGTCCCCAGTCGCCGCCTTCGGGCTTCACTTTGACGTCATAGCCGCTGATTGGGCGTTGGCTCTGCGGCGCTTGGAAGGACAAGCGCGCCCACATATGCGCGCGCTCGCGATCGGGATATTCACTTACGGTCAGCGCCTGGACCGGGCTCGGCGGCGCGGTGGCCGCACAATAAGACATGCAGGTGTGGGTGTTGGGATCGCAGTACAGCGAGCCGCACACGCTCGGCATCGCGTCGCAGGCCATGCCGCAGGTGTTCGACGAGTCGGGACCGGCGCAGGGATCGGCGTTGAGCACGCGCAGAGTGGCGCGCACGCCGCCCGTGTCGAGCAGCCGATCGGCGCCGCTGCCCTTGGCGCCGACGGGATCGTCACTGATGGTCGCGTCGAACGGCCGAAGGTCGCCGTCGTCGCCGTGCAGCGCGCCGTAGCCAGCCGGCAGGCGCGTGGTGACGGGATCCGTCGTCGAAAACGAAAAGGGCAGCGCGTAGACCACCGATGGCTGACCACGATAAGGGTAACCAAAGGTCATCGCCCAGCTGTCCCAGGCGCCGTCCGGCTTGGTCGGTGTGGGGAAGCGCTGGTCGTTCCAGTGGTCGTTGTAGTCGCCCTCGACGTTGGCTTCGATGAAGAGCGTGTACTTGTGAGCGCTCGACCATTCCTCCGGGATCGGGAAGGACCAGGTCACGCGGAACTCACCCTGCGGTGTCGCCTGCGAGACAGCGTCGATCTCCGGCATCACATCGCGCGCGTGCTGTGCGTAGGACGAGACGTCGGCGTGATCGTAACAACCCGATGCGGTGCAGCGCGTGACGTCGCGTCGCGGTGGATAGAGCGAAGTGAGCGAGAGCGGCCGCTGGGTTCCGTTTCCCTGCTCGTCCTGAAAAGGCTCCGCGTAGTTACGCGCAACATCGGCGTCCGTGATGAAGCGGCCCTTGTCGCTCGAGAACACGCTCGCGCACGTCACGGCGTCGAGCGCGTCGCGACCAGTCGAATCGCGCTTGAACGACAAGCAGTAGTAGTCGTCGACGCTGTTGTCGGCGGTCGTGCGTGAAGCATCGCCTTCGGAGGTGCGGTTCTGGAAGATCACGCGCTGGAACTGTTTGGCGCCGGGCGCGGCGGCGCGGCGGTGCGCCCACACCGGCAGCACCCCTTCGCGCCGTCCGTAAGGCCAGCGAAACCCGCTGTTCATCTCTAGCGCGCCGGGGCGGTTGCCGATGCCTTCGACGGAAACCGCGCTGGTTAGCGCGAGCGTGGCCATGAACTGGCCGTCGTCGCGCTCCACCCAAACGGCGAGCTGCACGCGATCGGTCGGTGTGAACGACAGCTCGAGCGTGCCTTGCTGCGCGTGGGCCGTAGGTCCCGTGAGCGCGTGCCACGTGCACCATGCCAGCGCCGCCAGCCAGCCAACCCGCCAGACGGGGACGCAGGCCCGCCCGCGTTCATGACGAGGCAGGGCTCGCGCGACCGGGGACGGCATGTGGCGCAGGGTAACGTGCAGGGGTCGGGCGCTCAAGCTTGTCCACATGGCGAAACAGTGAAGCAACTCGCCAGCTCGTTCGGGCTTTGTCCTGCAGCCCTCATTCGCGAGGGGCGTTACTTGCGGCGCGCTCGGGCGCGCTTCGGCGCGCTGGCTGGGACGGCGGCGGCGCGCTTGCGCGGCGAGGCGGCGCGTGCCTCAGCGCTCGTTCCCTCCAGCTTCCGCAGTTGATCTCGTAGCTGGGCGGCCCGCTCGAACTCGAGTGCTTCGGCAGCCAAGAGCATCTCGCTGCGCAGCGCCTCGATCTGTTCGGCGGGATCCTGGGCGCCCACACGGCTGCGCTCGCGCTCGCTGACCGGCACGGCGACATAGTCCCGCTGGCCCATGGCAGGGTCGAGCGACTGGATCGAACGCACCACGGTACGCGGGGTGATGCCGTGTGCCTCATTATATAGGCGCTGCTTGTCGCGCCGGCGGTTGGTCTCATCGATCGCGTGCGCCATGGCTTGGGTCACCTTGTCGGCATACATGATGACCTCGCCATTCACGTTGCGCGCCGCGCGCCCGATGGTCTG
>CAZYWR010001404.1:0-12869 GCA_964651185.1 uncultured Polyangiales bacterium | reverse complement strand
TCGCCCGCCAAGTAAGGTCGCTTCGCGAGCTCGCGCTCGAGCAGCGCCACGGCGACGCGCGAACAGATAGCGCAGCACCGCGTTCGAGCCGAAGCTGCCACCGGCGTCGATGCGCTCGTACGCAAGCCCCAGCTCGTCGAGGGCCCACAGCACCTTCTGCACGTTGATCGAGCGCGGTTGGCCCCCCAGAACAAGTCTACTCATCGCGTCTTCTGCTCCCTTCCGAGCGCACCTGCTCCCTCGGGCCGCTTGCGCCGCTCACGCGACCGCTTGCGTCTTCGGCGCCGCGACGCGCGCGTAGCGCTCGATGTAGTAATCGGCGGGGTTCTCGTGCGTCGCGACCGACTCGAGCCCGCCGACCGCCTCGCGCCAGCGCGCGAGCCGTATCAGCTCCTTCGGCACGCCGAAGCCGCGGTAGTGCTCGAGCGCCGGCCAGCGCTCGAACCACGGATAGAACGCGAAATCGACCAAGCTCGGCGCCTTGCCGAGGAAGAACGGGCCGGGACCCGAGAGCTTGGCGAGCCCTTCGCGCTCGACGAAGCCGACGACCTCCCCGAGCTCGGCTTGGGCGCGGGTGCGCTCGCTCTCGTTCTGCGCGCGCAAGAGCGCGCCGAACGCCGGCGTGAAGCGCGTGTTCGCGTAGTCGATCCAGATGCGCGCCAACGCGCGCCTGCCGGGCTCCTTCGGCAAGAGCGGCGGCTCAGGAAAGACCTCGTCGAGGTACTCGTTGATGATCGCCGATTCCCAGACGCGCACTCCCTCGTGCTCGATCGCGGGCACCTTGCCGTAGCCGGAGACATTGCGATCGAACCAAGCAGGCTTGTTCTGAAGATCGATCTCCTCGAGCGCGAACGGGATCTTCTTCTCCGAAAGGACGAGGCGCGTGCGGTGCGCGAACGGGCAGGCGCGCGCGCTGAATAGCGTGACTTGGGCCATGATGAGCCTCCAATGCGAGGGCGGATGACAAGACAGCCGGTCGCAAGCTAGCGCCGGCGTGTCTTATAAACAAGACGTAATCGTTCGGATCGGCAGGCGCGCTCACGCCGGCGGATTGACGAGCGCGAGCGTGAAGCCGTCGTAACCCTTGCTGCCCACCGTCTGCACCGTCGTCGCGCTCACGCGCGGTTCGTCGCGCAACAGCGCGTGAAGCCGGCGCACGCCCCGCACGTTCGGGTCGCTGCTGGCCGCGTCGATCAGCGCGCCGCGGCGCACCACGTTGTCGACGATGATGAGGCTGCCGGGCCGCGCCAGCTGGAGCGCCCAGGTGAAGTAGTCGGGGATGTGCTCCTTGTCGGCGTCGATAAAGATCAGATCGAAGGGACCACGCGCCTCGGCCGCGAGCCGTGGCAGGGTGTCGAGCGCCCTCCCTTCGCGCAGCTCGACGACCTCGGAGAGCCCGGCGCGCGCGATGTTCGCGCGCGCGACCTGTGCGTGTCGGGGATCGGCCTCCAACGTGATGAGCCGCCCGCCCGGCGGGAGCGCGCGCGCGAGCCAGATCGTGCTGTAGCCGCCCAGCGTGCCGATCTCGAGGATGGTGCGCGCGCCCCGCACGCGCGCCAGCAAGTGGAGCAGCTTACCCTGGTTGGGCGCCACGTGGATCGAGGGCAGACCCGCCTCGCTGCTGGCGCGGAGGGCGGCATCGAGCGCCGCGTCCGGCGCGACCAGCGCGTCCACTACGTAATCGTCTATCTGGCTCCAAAGCTCCTGATTCATGTCCTGCTCCCGCGCGCAGCTTCGAATGCGCGCATTCATGAGGCCTGCTCCGCTCGTTCGCGTGTCAGGTTGACGAGTCGTCTACAGTAGTGGACACTCGCGCCGTCATCAATACGACGGAGTGAAACACATGCCAGACGAGCTCTCCCGGGTCGACGGCCCGCGCCTACGCGACGACACGCTCTCGCTCGAAGCCGACGTGCTCGTGCTCGGGGGCGGACCCGCGGGCACCTGGGCGGCGTGGACGGCCGCTTCTGCCGGCGCGCGCGTCGTCCTCGCCGACAAAGGCTACTGCGGCACCAGCGGCGCGACCGCCCCCTCGGGCACCGGCGTCTGGTACGTCCCGCCGGATCCGGAGCAGCGCGAGGAGGCGCGCGCGAGCCGCGAAGGTCTGGGCGGCTACTTGGCCGATCGAAAGTGGATGGATCGCGTCCTCGATCAGACCTACGAGAACGTCGACCGGCTCGCGGCCTGGGGTTATCCGTTCCCGAGCGACGACGCGGGACGCCCGCAGCGCAGGAGCCTGCAAGGGCCGGAGTACATGCGGCTGATGCGCAAGCGCGTGAAGCTCGCGGGCGTGCAGATCTTGGATCACAGCCCTGCGCTCGAGCTGCTAGTCGACGACGGCGAGGTCGTGGGCGCGCGCGGCGTATCGCGGCAGACCGGGGAGCGCTGGACTGTGCGCGCCGCCGCGGTCGTGATCGCGACGGGCGGCTGCGCCTTCTTGAGCAAGGCGCTCGGCTGCAACGTGCTCACCGGCGACGGCGGCCTGTTCGCGGCCGAGGTGGGCGCCGAGCTCTCGGGCATGGAGTTCTCGAACGCGTACGGCCTCGCGCCGGCCTTCGCATCGGTGACCAAGTCTGCCTTCTATCGCTGGGCGACCTTCTATTACGCAGACGGGCGTCCGATCGAGGGCGCGGGCTCGGCGCGCGGCCGCTCCGTGATCGCCAGGACCTTACTGAGCGAACCCGTGTACTGCTGCCTCGACCAGGCGCCGGAGTCGATCCGCGGCGCCTTGCGCGCGTCGCAGCCGAACTTCTTTCTCCCCTTCGATCGCCGCGGCATCGATCCGCTCACGCAGCGCTTTCCGGTGACGCTGCGGCTCGAGGGCACGGTGCGCGGCACGGGCGGGATCCGCATCGTCAGCGAGGAGTGCGGCACCACGGTTCCGGGCCTTTATGCCGCCGGCGACGCCGCCACGCGCGAGCTCATCTGCGGCGGCTTCACGGGCGGCGGCAGCCACAACGCGGCTTGGGCGATGTCGTCGGGCTACTGGGCCGGGCAGGGTGCGGCGCGCCACGCGCGAGCGCAGGGCGCGAACGCGCCACGGCGCGCCGGCACGGCGGCGGGTGACGCGGCGCTGCGCGCGCAGAGCGGCCGTCCGCTCGACGGCGAGGCCGTGGTCAAGGGCGTGCAAGACGAGGTCTTCCCTTACGATCGCAATCTCTTCCGCACGCGCGCGGGCCTCGCGCGCTCGCTCGAGCGCCTCGACGAACTGTGGAGCGAGGTGCGCGGCGCGCGTCCCGAGCAGACGGCCCGCGCGGTGGTGAGGGCGCGCGAGGCCGCGGCCATGGTGGCTACGGCGCGCTGGATGTACCGCAGCGCGAGCGAGCGCACCGAGACGCGCGGCATGCACAAGCGCAGCGACTTCCCGGCGCTCGATCCCAGCCAGCAGCGCCGGCTGCTCTGCGGCGGGCTGGAACAGGTCTGGGTCAAGCCCGAGCGACATGCCGGCGAAGATCGGCGTGCTGCGCGCGAGCAGGCGGCCGCCAGCGCGAGCGCGTGAGGAGGCGACGATGATCGAGCTCGTGAGCGACGCGCGCTGCATCCGCTGCGACATCTGCGTTCGCGTATGCCCCACCAACGTCTTCGACGCCGTGCCCGACGAGGCCCCGGTGATCGCTCGCCAGGAGGACTGCCAGACCTGCTTCATGTGCGAGCTCTATTGTCCCTCCAATGCCCTGTTCGTCGCGCCCGACGCGGACCAGCCGATGAACGTGAGCGAGGCCCGTCTGTCCGACGCGGGGCAGCTCGGCAGCTATCGCAAGGCGGTGGGCTGGGGTCCGAACGAGCTCCCCAGCGCGCAAGCTGACCAGTCCTTCCGGCTGCTGACGCTCGCGCCACCTCCGAAGCCGAGCGCCTCCACCTGAACGATCCGAACGTTCGCGCTCAGGCGCTCGCGTCATGGGGCGGCGCATCGACTGAGGGACCGAGCTCAGGCGCTTCCGTTGCGCGGCACGCCGAAGCGCACGCGGCTTGCGCGCGCGCCGCACGACGTGGTCGCCGGTATGGGCGGCGGGCTCGCCAGAAGAAGATCGTGTCTATTTAAATGGACGAGTTGATCGAGGCTGGCTACGGTGAGGGGGTGTTCGGCTGGCCCTACCGCATGGCACTGGCAGTTCTGCTCTCGGGCATCGTGGGCTGCTCGCGTGCCGCCGCGACCAAGAGCCGCGATGGCGAGGAGACGCTGTCGCTCCGCTACGAGGGCAGCGCGGGTGTCGTCTCACCGCCCGAGCTGGCGGACGACCTCGGCTACCTGGCGCCCTTCAAGCTCGAGTACGTGGGCAACAACGCGAGCGGGGGCCCGCACAGCATCCAGGCGGTGGTGAGCGGAGACATCGACTTCGGCGCTTCGTTCAACGGCTCGATCGTGAAGCTCGTCGCGTCCAAGGCGCCGCTCAGGGCGGTGGTGGCCGCGTACGGCACCGATCGCGAGACCTACCAAGGCTTCTACGTGCTCGACGGGAGCGCGATCCGCGGCCCGCGCGACTTCGCGGGCAAGAAGGTGGCGCTCAACACGCTGGGCGCGCACGCCGAGTACGTGCTGCGCGAGTACCTGCACCGCGGCGGGCTGAACGGCGAGCAGGCCAAGCAGGTGGCGATGATCCCGCTGCCCGCGATCAACGCCGAGCTCGCGCTGCGCGAAAAGCAGGTCGACGTGGCCATGCTCGGCAACATCTTCCGCGAGCGGGCGCTCGCGCGCGGCGGCCTGCGCGAGGTGGCCTCGGACTACCAGCTGTTCGGCGAGTTCGACGCAGGCAGCTACGTGATGTCGACGCGCTTCCTGGCGGCGCATCCGAACGCGGCGCGCAAGTTCGCGGAGGCGGTCGGGCGCGCGCTCGACTGGACCCGCGCGCGCCCGCGCGCGGAGGTCCGCGCGCGCTTCGAGGCGATCATCCGTCGCCGAAAGCGCAACGAAGATGCTTCGGTGGTGCAGCACTGGCGGGGTTGGGGCGTCGGGGCCAAGCGTGGCCTGCTCGCCGATCGCGATTTTCAGATCTGGATCGACTGGCTGGTCCGAGATGGTCAGCTTCCCGGCGGGCGCGTGCAGGCTCGGGACGTCTATACGAACGCGTTTCAGCCGGCGAGCCTCGACTGACCAGGGCGAGGTGCCAGGCATGCGCGCGCGCTGCGGAGGGCGAGACGTGAGCACGAAGATTCGCTTCGACAAGGTCCACAAGACCTTCGCTATCAAAGGATGCGCAGAGTTCACGGCGCTCGAGGACGCCACGCTCGAGGTGCGGGCCGGCGAGTTCATGGTGATCGTCGGACCGAGCGGCTGCGGCAAGTCGACCTTGCTCGATCTGCTGGGCGGGCTCAGCCAGCCGACTCGCGGCCAGATCCTGCTCGACGGGAAGCCCATCACGGGGCCCGCTCTCGACCGTGGGATCGTCTTTCAGCAGTACGCGCTCTTCCCTTGGCGCAGCGCGCTCGGCAACGTCGAATTCGGCCTGGAGACGAAGGGCGTCCCCGCGAAGGAGCGGCGCGAGATCGCCCGCGACTACCTGGCGCTGGTCGGGCTCTCCGGCTTCGAGGAGCGCCACCCGCACGAGCTCTCGGGCGGGATGAAGCAGCGCGTGGCGATCGCGCGCAGCCTCGCCTACGACCCCGAGGTGCTGATGATGGACGAGCCTTTCGCGGCGCTCGACGCGCAGACGCGCGAGACGCTCCAAGGCGAGCTGCTCGGCATCTGGGAGCGCTCGCGCAAGACGATCATCTTCATCACCCACGGCATCGACGAAGCCGTGTACCTGGGCCAGCGCGTCGCGATCATGACCTCGCGTCCGGGCCGCATCAAACACGTGAACGAAGTGCCGCTCGAGCGCCGGGGGCCCGACGACGATGTGCGCTCGCGGCCCGAATTCGGCCGCGTGCGCCACGAGGTCTGGAGCTTGTTGCGCGAAGAGGTGCTCAAGGCGCAGCAGCAGGAGCGGCGGCGCAAGCTCGGCCCCATCGCGGACGCCAGCGCGCCGCACGAGGTGGCGCTCCATGGATAGAGCCCAACTGTTCACGTCGTTTCGCGCGCGCTCGCCGGGCCGTGCTCCAGCTCTCGAGCCGCCGCTGCGCCTCGCGTCCGGCAATACAGCGCCTGGTCTGGCACCGCTCCTGACGCGGCTCGCCAGCCGCTCCGTCGCGATCGTCTCCGTGCTGATCTTGTGGGAGCTGGCCCCGCGGCTCGGACTGGCGGAGCGGGCGTTCTTGCCGCCGCTCAGCGAAGTGCTCGCGACCGGCGTGCTCTTGATCCGCAACGGCCAGCTCGCGAGCCATGTCGTCGCCAGCCTCTCGCGCTCGCTGCTCGGATTCGCGGTGGCGATCGCGGTCTCCGTGCCGCTCGGGCTGGCGATCGGCCCCTCGCGCCGGGTGTCCAATCTGCTGAACCCGCTGCTCGAGACCTTCCGCAACACCGCGGCGCTCGCGCTCCTCCCCGTGTTCATCCTGCTGCTCGGCATCGGCGAGGCGTCCAAGGTCGCGATCGTCATCTATGCCTGCTCGTGGTCCATCTTGCTCAACACGATCAGCGGGGTGCGCAACGTCGATCCACTGCTCATCAAGTCGGCCCGCACGATGGGGGTGTCGCGGGCGGCGCTGCTCTACAAGGTGACCCTGCCCGCCGCGCTGCCCACGATCTTCGTCGGCATCCGCCTCGCCGGCGCCTCTTCCCTGCTCGTCCTGGTGGCGGCGGAGATGGTCGGAGCCAAGGCAGGGCTCGGCTACCTAATTCAATATTCGCAATACAACTTCCAGATTCCGCACATGTACGTGGGGATCATCACGACCACCCTGCTCGGGCTCGCCTTCGCCAAGGCCCTGCTTTGGATCGAGCGGCGCTTCACCTCGTGGAAGGCACCGGCGGAGTGACCAGCGCGAGCCCCGGGACGCCCCCTAGGGAAAACGGCCACGAAGACGGCACGCCGCCGAATTCGCTGTATATTGCTGCCGATCCAACTTGCGGGTCCCAGAGGTGTGAAGGCGCAATGGCAGCTAGGAAGCGGAAGGCAAACGCTGCGGTGGTGCTCACGCGCGCAGGCGCGCGCGAGCGGAACGTCGAAGCGCGCGGGAACGCGCGCGAGCGGAGCGAGATGGAGGCCCCCCGTACGCCTGCCCGGCCGACCGTCGCGGACTGTACCGGCGATGATATCGGCGCCGCGGAGATGAATCGACGCGTCTCCGAGGCGCTCCGGCGCTTTCGCAAGCAGCGCGATTTATCCCTCGATCAACTCGCCGTGAAGAGCGGCGTGAGCCGTGCGGCGCTGTCGCAGATCGAAGGGGCGCGCACCAACCCGACCCTCAGCGTGCTCTGGAAAATCGCGGTCGGCCTCGAGGTGCCCTTTCAGGACCTGCTCGAGGTTCCGGACGAGGCCAACGCGAAGTTGTTGCGTTCCGGCGACGCCGTGGTGCTGCGCAGCGCCGACGGCCGAATGGAGAGCCGTCTACTTTCCCCGAGCGGCGCGTCGGCCGCGGTCGAGACGTACGAGCTACGCTTCGCGCCCAAGGGCATCCACCGCAGCGAGGCGCACCGCAAGGGCACGACCGAGACGATCGTGGTCCTGAAGGGCGCGTTGCGCGTGTCCGTCGAGGGGTCGGAGTACGACCTGATGACCGGCGACAGCCTCTATTTCCATGCGGACGTGCCCCACGCCTACGAGAACCGCTCCTCGCACGAGGCCCGCTGCGTCAACGTGATCGCCTACGAACGCCCGTAATGGAGGCGTGAGCCTGGCGCGGGTCTTACCTGCAGTGAGATGTCTGTCTTATTTAATGGACTGATGCGTGCCCCCCGAGCGATGGGCAGAAGTCGCTTCATGTAGGCGTCTGCGCGTTGGGGTGGCCCCGTGAATCCCGCGGCTCGGCTTCGGCGCCGCGCTATGCGTTCGTGAGACATCACGGAGAGCATGCGCCGCGCTGCCCTGCGCGCGAGCGGCTTTCGTCGTCCGCGAAAGCCCAAGGGAACGGCGTGTTTCGAAAGCAGGCAGCGAGCGGCCGCACCGATCTCGCGCACGCCCGCTTGGGGACGCGCCGAGCGTAGCGTCGCGTGCGCGGCCACGAGTGGCCGGCCACGGCCGCGCCCGCTGTGCGACGCACCCCTCGATGCGGCCCGCAGAAAACGCGCGTTAGCATCTCGACCCTGACCAGAAGGGGGTCGATGCGATGAGTACGGCAAGTCCACAGCAAGCAACCGAACGCGTCTCGTACGAGCTCGTGCCCACGCCAGCGCGGCGCGGGAGCGGCTCGGCGGCGTGGGTGTCCGCGGCGCTGCTGCTCGCCGCCAGCAGCGGCCTCGGCTACTACGCCTTTGCCGTGCAGGGCGAGCGCGACGGCGCGCAGGGCGCGCTCGACAGCGCGAACCGAGACCTCACGAAACTGCGCGCGGACAAGGCCGCGGCGGATCAAAAGCTCCAGGCGCTCGAGCGTCAAAACGCGGATCAGGCGGAGCTCGCTGCGCAGAACAAAGCGAAGCTCGACGAATTGAACGAGGAGCTCGCCGCCGCGCGCACCCGGCTCGAAGAGCTCCACGCCGAGCGGGGCGCGATTCAAGAGCAGCTCGTCGAGTTCAAGCAGATGACGCGCGAGCTGCAGCGCATGATCGACAGCGGCCGCCTGCAGGTGACCTTCCGGCGCGGGCGTATGATCGTGGAGCTCCCGGCGCAGGTGCTCTTCCCCTCGGGCAGCGCGGACCTGACGGCCGACGGTAAGGAAGCGCTCGATCAAGTCGCCAAGAGCCTGCGCGGCTTCAAGAGCAAGCACTTCATCGTCGCCGGCCACACCGACAACGTGCCCGTGGCTGGCCACTTCGCGAGCAACTGGGAGCTGTCGTCGGCGCGCGCCGTGCACGTGACCGAGGCGCTGATTCGCGGCGGTCTGCGCCCGGATCAGCTCGTCGCCGCCGGCTACGGCGAATATGATCCGATCGCGCGCAACACCAGCGAAGCCGGCAAGCAGAAGAACCGGCGCATCGAGATCATCCTCGAACCACGCCTGCACGAGCTGACGGCCCCGAAGGCCGCGAGCGCGGCGACCAAACCCGCCGGCGCGCCCTCGCCCAACGCGGGCGCCGCTTCCAAGGCGACGAGCGGCGCCAAGGCGACGAGCGGCGCCAAGACGGGCGGGCAGAAGCTGCCTGCGTCGAAGTCTGCGGCCGCCAAGTAGTCGCGGTGTGCCGGCCACAGCGCGCCAGCACTGGGCAGCTTTCCTCACATCCCCGCGCGCACTGCGACGATCGCGCTAGCGCATCTGGAGCATTCGGAGGCATGCTGCGATGGCAGCGGAGGGCCGCGTTCCATGACGGAATCGATCATTACGTACTGTCCCGACTGTGCGACGCCCGCCCAAGTCGATCTGTCGCCGGCCCAACAGTCGGCAGACAAGATTCGAGAGTGGTGTTGGAAGTGCGGTCGCTACCGCAGCATGGTGATCTCGCGCTCGAGCGAACGCGCAGAGCTCGCTGAAGAACGCGCTACGCCCATGAACCGGACGGACGCGGATCAGGGGCTGACAGACTGCTCCCAGAACACGATCTCCCTGTCTTGATTGGCGACGAAAGAGACGCCGCCATCATGGGAGACCACGATCGCGATCCCGCGCGGGTGATCGTTCACGAAGCGATAGGCAGCGCGATGGCGGGTGCCGACGTTTTCCACGTCGTCGAGCTCGCGTTCTCGCCCTTCGACGTCGAGCGCGCGCCACACGCGGGCGGGGGCGGGCAGCTCCGCGGACACTTCGGCGCCGTAGCCTAACAAGCTAAATCGCTTATCGAGCACGACCGCGCCATCGATCGCCGTCAGGTTGGAGATGAGCCGGCTCAGCTCGAAGAGCGCGCGCTCGAGCCGCTCCGAGCTCTCGCTGCCGTCCGCCGCGAAGTCTGACCATCCCACCGAATCCTTCGCGCTGGCGGCGGCCAAGTTGTCGAGGATCTGCAGCAGCAAAGCCCGATAGCGCCGCGCGGGCTCGTCCTGTGCGAAGCGGTACTTGAGCCGCAACCCGGGCAGGCTCTCCGGCGCGGCGTCCACCACGAGGATCATGCCGCCGTGGCGTGCGGTGCGGACCAGCTGGATGGCGCGGCGGAACATCTGCTGCGCGATGCGTCCCACGAGCGTATGGTCGACCAGCGTCGGCGACGCGGTCCGCGCCTGCATCGCGGCGTGCTCGGCGCGCACCTCCTCGCGCTCGCGCGCGAAGAGCGCCGGCAGCCACTCCGACTCGAACACGTCCATCGTCGCGTTCACGAGCTCGCCGCGCTCGAGCGCGCCCACGAGCTTCCCTGCGCAGCGCACCGCGATTTGCCCGGGATCGGTGACGTGGATGATCGGGTCGTAGCTCCAGTTGGGCACCACGCTGCGTCCGCCCCAGGTAGGCGTGAGCCAAGCCGGGCCCGAATGCGCGATGCCCCAGATGCGCAGCCGGCCATCCTCCTCGTGCGCTCCGATCAACGCGTTCGCGAACGGCGTGGACGGACTGAGACGGCGGAGCTCGTCTGGATGAAACGGTCGGCTGCGGTCGAAGCGCAAGCGCAGCACGCCTTGGTTCGGAGCGCCCGCTTCGGGCAGGCGTTCGACGGGGGTGAGCAGGAGCCGAAAGCGGGTCGGCCGACCCTCCTCCGACGTCAACGACGCCTGAAACGCAGAGGCCAGCGCCTCGCCGAACAGCTCGCGCGACACGGGCCATGCTTGCGGTCCCGGCCAGTGCGCCTCGACGTAGCGCGCTAGGTCTGCCGGATACGCGTGGCCTCGGTTCATCGGGCTAGCATGGCCTTCGCGCCGGCGCTGGCAATGCGCGACCGCAAGCCAGCGCATCTCTGGATACACTCCTCACAAGGCGCCACGCGCGCCGTTACTTCGCGAGCACACCCGCGAGCCAGGGAACGTCGCTGGGCCGCTCGCCCGATGCAAATCGCTGAGCCCACTCTTCGTCGCTCAGGCGCGTGAAGTTTTCGGTGATCTCCTCATGGTACGCGTAGACGACGCCTGCGTAGGCGCGCGGCGCGCCCTGGCAGCTGTCGACCGTCGCCACCATCAGGCGCGGGTAGCCCGTGCCCACGTGCAGCACCTTGCCCACTGTGTTCCCAGCCTCGTCGCTCGGCTGCGTGTGCACGTCGGCGATGGTGGGATCGAACGTGATCGCTTGATCGCGATCGAAGAACAGATCGGCGTACCAGCCGTCCGGCACGTCGACGGTCGAGCAGATGACGCTCTGCTTCTCGATGCGCACGGCGTCGTTGATCATGGCGAGCTGCGCGTCCGTGAACGGTTCGCCGCGCAGCTCGCGCTCGGCCATGTCCGTCAGCTCGCCCGTGACTTGGTCGAGCTTCTGAAAGTAAGCCGTGATCGAAGCGGCGGAATCCGGGCTAGCCATGACTGCGAGGTCCGCGACGCGCGCGCCGGCTTGCGCATACTTCTGCAAGGCGCGAAAGACCTCGGGGTAAGGATCGACGTAGGCGTCCGGGAAATCGCATCCCGGCGTCCCGGTGTAAGACTGCTTGGCGTAGAGCAGCGTATCGTGCCGCAGCTCGGCCCAGGAGCCGAGCTGCGCGTTGAGCACGCGTCGTCCCCACGCCTCCGTGCCGGTGATCTGCGGCGAGCCGTGCGCCCCCGGATCGGAGAGGTCCGCAGCCGGCGAGAGCGCGCGCAGCGCGCGAAGCCAGAGGTTGTACAGGTTCGCGTCCCAGAACGCGTCGTCGTGGGAGTCGATGAGCACCCGCATGCGCGCGAGCGCGCCGGGCAGCTCCGGGAATTTTTCGACGTCCGGGTGGAGCGCGAGCGCTTGGGCGTTGCCGAGCGCCGCGAACGCCGCGTCGAGCGGGCTCGGCATCATACGCTTGGGCTCTCCCTGGAGCCGGTCGTACACCACTTCGCTGAACACGTCCGAGTCGACGATGTAGCGCTGACCGAGCAGCGCGAACGAGCGATCCAGCGGTAAGGTGGCGACCTGCCCGTCGTTGACCGTGATGTGGCTGGCGATCTGCTGTTTGCCGTAGCCCCCGGCCACGATGGCCGCGGCCACCGCGTGATCGCCGGCGGCGCGCGCGGCCTCTGCGCCGCCGAGATCGCCCACCAGCGCATCCACTTGAGAGAGCGTCATGGAGTCGCTCTCACCCACGAACGTGCGGATCGTCGTGTCGATGTGATCGAACAGCGGAAAGTCGCTGCCGACGAGCTGACGGAGCAAGAGCATGGCGAGATACTGCCCGCGGCGAAAGACCTGCGTGCCGTCAGGTTGCGTCTCGAGCAGGCGCAGGTCGACGCGCCCGAGCCAGATGAGCGCCCGGAAGTAGCCCTCGAGCGCTGGGCTGTGCGTGTAATGGCCGCGCGGCTTGAACTGCGAGAGGTCCTCGTTGTCGCGCTTCACGCCGAACAGCTCGAGGTCTGCGACGCCGCTCGCCGCGGTCGCCTGGGCGACGATGCTCGCGATGTCCTCGGCATTCGCGCCTGCCACCGGCGCCGCCGTCTCGCCCTCCAACAGGCTGAGCGCCACGGCCAGATACAGATCCGCGTCGGCGCGCGTGCTTTCGCTCGCGCCGGCGTCCGGCAAACGACTGCGCATGCCCACGAGCAACGCGCGGAGCTCGGGGATGAGCATCTGCTCTTCCAACTGCGCGAGGATGGCGTCATATGAGCTGTGCACCGTCTCGAGCAACGCGTCGGCGCTGACGTAGAGCGGCAAGTGCGAAGCGTAGATCTCCGTGTGTCCGCGCATGAACGTCGGGAACTCGCGCCGCTGCGAGATCACGAACCCGTTCTGCGCGAGCGCCGCGAGCTCCCCATCCGAGAGCGCGAGCGCCGATGCCTGAATGCGATCCAGGAACTCTGCGGCGCTCGGGTCGTAGCTCAGGTTCTCTCTGAAGTGGGTCGAATACTGTGCGCGCACGCCTGCGAGGTCGA
>CAZYWR010001403.1:0-3150 GCA_964651185.1 uncultured Polyangiales bacterium | reverse complement strand
GAGCTCGACCAGCAGCTCGATCAGGCGCGCGCGCAGCTCGTACAGAGCGAAGCCCAGCTCGGGCAAGCGAAAGCGAACCGAGACTTCTCCAACACGAGCCTCGAGCGCTACCGCGTATTGCGCCCGGCCGGGGTCGCCTCGCAGCAGGAGCTCGATCAGCGGAGCGCCCAGGCGCTCGTGGACGAAGCGAACGTGCGCGCGGCCGAGGCCGCGATCGCCGTGCAGCGCGCTAACGTGCGGCGGCTCGCGCAGCTCAAGTCGTTCGCGGAGGTGCGCGCGCCCTTCGCAGGCGTGATCGCGTCGCGCTCGATCGATCTGGGCGCCTTGGTCTCGGCCGGCAACGTCACGCCGCTGTTCGAGCTCGTGGCGACCGATCCGGTGCGCGTGTTCGTGCAGGTGCCGCAAGACGTCGCGCCGAGCGTGCGCGCCGGGATGCCGGCGCAAGTGACGGTGCGCGAATATCCCGGCCGGCGCTTCGACGGCTTCGTGTCGCGGAGCGCCGGCGCGCTCGACGCGACCACGCGCACGATGCGCACCGAAGTGCGCGTGCCCAACCCCGACAACGCGCTGCTCACGGGCATGTACGCCGAAGTCGCGCTGCCGCTGGCGTCGCCGCACGCAGTCTACGACGTGCCGGCCACCAGCGTGCTCATCGACCAGCACGGCCAGCGCGTGGCGGTGGTCGACGACAGCGGCCACATTCGCATGCGCAAGGTGAGCATCGAACGCGATCTGGGGGGAACCATCCAGATCGCACATGGCCTCCACGGCGACGAACGCATCGTACGACTCGCGAACGCGGCGCTCACGGAAGGCCAGCGCGTGAAGCCGCGCGAAGGCGGCTAACCTGATCGAAGCCGTGCCGGTTGAACATCACGCGCGCGCTCTGGACGATGCGCGCGCGTCTTGGCTTTGTGTTCGGCGGAATAGGGCATGCAGAAGCGACGATACGATCGCGGGCGGCCAAATATGTTCTTGAACATATTTGGCCGCAGGGCAGGGTGGGCGCATGAAGGAGACGCCCGCGATGCAGCTCTATTACATGGAGACTCTGAACCCGCGGAAGGCCTGCGCCACCGCCAAGCACCTCGGCTGTAGCGTCGAGTACGTGAAGCTCGATCCCAAGAAGAACGAGCTCAAGAGCCCCGAGCATCTGGCGCGCAACCCCAACGGGCTCGTGCCGGTCCTCGTCGACGGCGAACGCAAGATCTGGGAGAGCGTGGCGATCATGGTCTGGCTGGCGAGCAAGGCCGGCTCGGACATGTGGCCCGCTGACGATCCCGCGAAGCAGGTGGAGGTCATGCGTTGGGTGAGCTGGAACGCAGCGCACTTCATGCGCGTCGCGGGCCCTTACTACTTCGAGTATTACGTCAAACCGATGTTCGGCCTGGGCGCGCCCGATGACGCGCTGATCGCGAAGACCGAACCCGGCTTCCATCGTTTCGCCCAGGTGCTCGAGGGACACCTCGAAGGCCGTCGCTACGTGGCGAGCGATGCGCTCACCATCGCCGACTTCTGCGTCGCCGCCACCTTCCCGACGGCCGAGCAGATCCGCCTCCCGCTCGGGGACTACAAGAACATCCGGCGCTGGCACGACGGCCTGATGGAGCTCGACGCATGGCGTAACCCCTGGCCGGCGCCCTAGGACGCGCTGGAGCGTGCCGGTTCCAGGACTGCCCCGGACGGGAAGAACATGCGCAGGGCCTTGCTCGGTTCGGCCCAGCCTTGCGCGCGCAAATGGGCGATCACCGCGTCGCGACGGGCTCGCCCGGCTTCGCCGCCCTCGAGCGCGCCCCACAGGTACTCGGCGCCGTGGCGCACGAAGTGCCTCTTTTCGCTGAGCGCGACGACGCTCGCGCGCGCGAGCGCGAGCGCTTCGTCGCGCCTGCCTTCGCGCGCCAACAGGCCGCTGTCGCACAGGCTGACGAGTCCCTCTCCGACGGGCCCAGAAGCGCGCGACAGCGCGCGAATCTCGGCTCGGGCGCGCCTGAGCAGCTGCGCGCGCTGCTCCCCGCTCGCCTCGTCTGCCGCCGCGAAGCAGGCGATCACGCGGTAGGTCGCGAGCCAGCTGCGCGCCGTGGGCGTCTGCAGCAGGAAGGTGTCGAGCAGGGGCGCGACCTCGCGATCGAACCAGGCGAGCGCCGCCGGCCCGCCGCGGTAGATGAGCATGTAGCCACGGCTGATGATGGCCCCGAGATGGTTCGTGGAGAACGGCTGCGCGGTCCAGGGCGCCATGACTTGATCGAGCTCGCGCAGCGCTGCGTCGGGATCGTCTCGTAGCAAGTGGCGCAGGCACGCACCGCCGAACCCGTTGAGCGCCGCGAGCGCGTAGCGGTCGTCGCGCGAGCGCGCCTCTTCCACCCAGCTCTCGGCGTGGCTGGCGATGGCCGCGAAGTCGCCGGCGTGCAGCCAGGCGGAGCTGAGATACATGCGGGCCGAGCTGAGCAGCCAGGGCTCGCCGGGGCAGCGCGTCTGCAACAGCTCGTGCGCCAGCGACAGGTGCTCGGCGGCGTCGAAGAAGTCGCCGCGCGCGATCAACGCGAGGCCGCACACGAGCTCCACCTCCGCCTGCACGACCGGCGTGTCACCGGCGAGCGCGCGGCTCTGCGCGAACAGCGGCGCGGGATCGATGCGCGGATCGCGCGTGCTCTGCACGAGCGCTTCGTAGGCGAGCGCGCGCGCCGTGTGGATCGGCTCGCCGGCGTCGAGCGCGCGGCGCAGATACGTCACGATCAGCGTGGAGCCTGTGAGGTACGAGACCGCGCGCACGGGCGAGCTCAAACCGTGCAGCGCCTCGAGCACCAGCCGCTCGCGCTCCGTCATGGGCGTAGCGCGCGGCTTGAGCGCGGTGCCGCGGAAGGCGACGCGCGCGCGCTCCCAGCCGATGCGCAGGCGCGCGGCGCGATCCGTCGCCGGGAGCGAAATGCCGAGACCGGATAACAAGGTCGAGGCCGTCGCCAAGCCCTCCTCGACTTGCACGCTCTGGATCAGGTGGCGCGCGGCCCAGATCTGGAGCCGCACCTGCGCTTCGCCCTCGGCGTGGCGGGCCGCCAGCTGAAACGCGCGCGCAGCCTCGGCGCTGCGTCCGGCGCGCGCCAGCGCGTGTCCGCGCTGCACGACGATGCGGCAAGCGCGCGCGTCTTGCACCTC
>CAZYWR010001402.1:0-7123 GCA_964651185.1 uncultured Polyangiales bacterium | reverse complement strand
TCGTGCCCGAACAGCTCGGAGGCGATCAAGGTCGGCGCCATCGAGCCGCAGTCGACGACCTCGAAGGGGCGCTGGCGGCGGTCGCTCAGGTCGTGTAGCGCGCGCGCGAGCACCTCCTTGCCCGTCCCGGTCTCGCCATGGAGCAGCACGGTGACGTTGGAGCGGGCGAGCCGCGCGACGCCCTCGACGACTTTGCGCATGGCGGGGCTCTTCGCGACCACGCCAGGGAGGTCCGGAACCTCTTCGGGCTCCGTGCGCGTCGGCGGCCGGCTGGCTGCGTCCGCCGTGATGCGAATGGTCGTGGAGCCCACTGACAGCGTGGTGCCCGGGCGCACGAAAGCGCGCTCGATGCGCGTTTCGCCGATGTACGTGCCGTTCATGCTGTCGAGATCGCGCACCTCGATGTCGCCGCGCCGCAAGGTGAGCTCGAGGTGATAGCGGCTGACGGTCATGTCGTTCAGCGGCAGCTGATTGTCGGGAGACTTCCCAACGCCCACCGCCTGTCCCGGCATGAGCTCGGCGTAGAGGCCGCGATCGACGCCCTCGATCACTTGCACGCCGACGCGGCTGAGCGGCTGGGCCGCTCGGATCAGCGCTTGGACCGTCTTCTCTTCTTCGCGTAAGCCCACGTTAGATATTCCTCGCCGGTGGCTCGCGCGCACTCGCGCGCTCGGACTCGCAACGTCCGCAAGACTGCCAGCAACCCGGGCGCTAGGGAAGTCACGACGATCGCAGAGGGCGCTCGAACTACACGAGCGCACACGCTCCGGCCGTCGCAGCCGTCCGTGGGACGACCCCAACACGAACGCACGCCAGACCTATTGGTCAGAACCAACAGGGCGCGCCTTCGAGGCGGCGAGTACGGCGGCTTTTCGCGGGGAAATCGCGGGCGAACGCGCTGGTACATGCGTTGCTCAGGAAGCCCTTCGCCGCGGAAGGTCGCGGCCCATGACGCTCCCCCGGCGACCCCACGGAGGTTCCCCCGATGACGAAACGAGCACAAGGTTCTCGCCTTACCGACTCACATGTTCGCGTTCCCTTGTTCATCGCCGCGCTGGGCATGGCGGCATGCCAGGCTGCGGTGGGAGATGGACCTCAGGGGAGCGGCGACGACACCGACACGAAGAACAACAGCGCAACTGGCAGCGGTACGGACGCGGGTGCGTCGGTCGTCAATCCCGGCAGCGACCAAAAGAACAATCCGACGTCGGACCCGCCCGCGAGCTCCGATGCGGACGCGGGCCAACAGGCGTCGGGCGGGCCGCCGGGGAGCTTGCCGCCCTGCGCGACCTCGGCCGCGAACGCGAAGGATACGCTTACGAACTACTGCGCGGGATGCCACGGGGCCGATTCGGCGGGGCTCGGCGGCTTCAAGACGGTGCTCGATGTCAGCGCTTTGATCTCGGACGGCAAGGTCGTCCCGAACCAGCCTGACAACTCGCCGCTCTACAAACGCCTCTCCGGCGGCACCATGCCGCCCACGTCGGTCGCGAAGCGGCCGGACGACGATGCCATCAAGGCGGTCAAGGACTGGATCACGTGCGGCGCGCCCGACTTCAACAACGCGAGCGACCCGAACACCGTCAAGCTCGACTTCCTCGACATCAACACGCGTTCGAGCACCGTCCTGAACGATCTGCTCAAGCTACCGAACCCGAACGATCGCCAGGACATGCGTTACATCGACCTGTCGAACTTGGCGAACGCTGGGTACACGAAAGATCAGCTCGAGGTCTACCGTCAGACGGTCTCGATGCTCGTCAACAGCTTGTCGTTGGGCAAGAACGTCGTGGCGCCCACGGCGATCGACGACCAGCAGCTCCTGCTGCGTATCGACCTCGAAGACTACGGCTGGGACGCCTCGACCTGGAACCAGTTCGAGCAGGTTTATCCGTACGCGGTGGTCTACAACGAGAACTCGCGTCTGTTCCCGTTCGATGAGGTGACCTCGGACCGCATCCGCCAAGAGACCGGGACGCAAATCCCGATCATCCAAGCGGACTGGTTCATTTCGCACGGGTCGCGGCCGCCGATCTACTTCAGCGTGCTCCAGATTCCGAACACTCTCGACGAGCTGGCTCAGCAGTTCGGCGTCAACCGCGAGAAAGACGTGGCCAATCAGCAGGTGCTGCGCGCCGGCTTCGCCAACGCCGGACCCTCGCAGAACCACCGCGTGATCGAGCGCCATGATCTCCCCGGCAACCGCGGCGCGTTCTGGTCGAGCTTCGACTTCAGCAACAACCTCGGCGATCACAACATCTTCGCCCATCCGCTCGACTTCGTGTTCGACGGCGGCGAGACCATCGTCAACCTGGACAACGGGTTGCAGGCCTACTTCATCAACAACGGTCAGACCGTTCGCGTCGACAAGGCCCCGACCAACATCGTGCAGGATCCCGCTGCACGCGACGGCGCGGTGGAGTGCGGCATCTCCTGCATGAACTGCCACCAGACCTCCGGCCAGCTGCCGAAGTTCGACGAGATCCGCGACTTCGTGCTGGCCAGCGGCACCGACGCGGCCACCACCGAGGAGGTGCTCGCGCTCTACGCAGATCGCCCGACCCTGGAAGATGCTTTCCAGAAGGATCAGAACCTCTATCTGACGGCGCGCTCCGCGCTCGGCATCGACAAGGTCACCGACACGACCTTCCACGAGGTCGACAACACGCACCTCGATCTCATGGACATCAACGCCGTCGCGTCCGTGCTCGGCATCCCCACGAAGGACCTCGAGCGCGCGATCGACTCGACGCCTCAAGTCTTCCCGGCGGCGATCACCACGCTGCGCACGGAGGGCGGCGCCATCCAGCGCGATGAGTTCGAGGACACCATCGATCAGCTGATCGCGGCGCTCGGCCTCGGCACCCCACTCAAGGCCAACGTGAACGCGAACAACGTGAACAACGCGAACAACGCCAACGTGAACAACGCCAACGCCAGCTCAAGCAGCTCCAGCACGAGCCGGAAACGCTGACCCTCGCGCTCCCATCCTGACGCTCCCGGAGGATAGTCGTGACACGCAATCTCTCGCTAACTCTCGCTGTGCTGCTCTTCACGCTTACGGCAAGCCCTGCATGGGCGGAACCACGCGTGACAGTCCATGACTTTTACGGACCGAACGGAGCTCGCCTGCGCGGTCAGGTAGCGAGCATCCTGGAGCGTCAGGAGGACCTGACAGTCGTCCCCGAGGAGGAAGTGGAACGCGCGGCTCGGCGCCTGAACGTCGATCCGTACTCTCCTGAAGGCCGCAAGGCGCTGGCGCGCGAGCTCCAGCTGTCCGCGTGGCTGACGGGAGCCATCAAGGAGAGCGGGAGGAAGCTGACGCTGACTGTCGTGGTCTACGACGGTGCGGAGCACGCACGCGTGGGTCGCACCGTCTTGACCGGGCACAGCGTCAGCTCGCTCAAGCGCGCGGTCAAGAAGGACCTGTGGCGCAAGTCCAAGGACGCGCTCTTCCTCGCGCTCGCGCCGCTTCCCGCCGGACGCGCGCCGATCGACGCGAAGACTGCGGCCGCGGAGGGCTCGAGCTCCGAGCGTAAGGTGTCGCCTTACATGCCCAGGCCGAAGACCTTGACGGCGGTCTCGTCCGCGCCGCGCGTCGCGGCCGACGTACACGACGACCGCATGCTCGCCCCCAGCATGCGAAAAGGGGATCGCTCCGACACCATGCGCGCGATGATCGGCTTCGGCAGTCCGTACCGCAGCCTCGCCTACAGCGACGCGATCAGCTCGTCGCTCGGCGACTACCAGCTCGGCGGCGCGCCCATGCTGGATCTCGCGGCCGAGTACTATCCGGGCCGCCATTTCACGCAGGGCTGGGCGTCCTGGCTCGGGCTCGACATGGCCGGCCAGATGGCCTTCGCGACGTCCACCACCGATCGCAACGGCAACAAGTACAAGTCGCGCTACGACGCCTATCGCATCGGCCTGAAGGGGCGGATTCCGGTCGGCCGGCACTTCCTCCACGCTTTCTCGGGCTATTCGGTCAGCCAGCTGTCGATCAAGTCCGAGACCAGCGGCATCCAGCCGCCCACGCCCAACGTCGACTATCGGATGATCCGCAGCGGCGCGGGCGCGGAGTTCGCGCTGACGGACAGTTTCGCGCTCGGCACCGACTTCGCCTGGCTCTACATCTTGTCGGTCGGCGAGATCGCGCAGTGGTTCCCGCGTACGACCGCCGGCGGTCTCGAGCTGTCCATGAACGCGACCTACGCCATCAGCCCGCGCTTCTTTGCGCGCGCCACGGCCGTCTACCAGCGGACCTTCTTCGACTTCCACTCGCGCCCCAGCGATGAGCGGGTCGCCGGGGGAGCGACCGATCAGGTCCTTCGGATGTCGGTCGGCGCAGGCATGAGCCTGTAAAGGGCTGAGCCTCCGCGCGTGAGCGGCCGCGAGCGTGAACGCTCGAGCCGCCGCGCAGAAGAAGCGTGGGTCCTGGCGCGAGGGAGTAGGAGCGACATGAGAGCCTTAGCGTTGATGTCAGGCGGCGCGCTTGCGGCCGCTCTTACGGGCTGCGCTGGGACGCTCGATGATCCGTCAGCCTACCGGGCGTACCAGCAAGCACACACGGCGCGCGACGCCGGCGAGGCGCGCGACGCCGAGCAGGCGGTCGCTGATGCCGAGGACGAGCCCAGCGCAGCAAACGACGCCGCGCCCGCCGGCGAGGTGGACGCAGGCCAGGGCGCGATCGACGCAGGCAGCATCGTCGTGAGCGAGGCCGGCTCGGCGTCCGATGCGGGCGCTGACCCCGAGGATGCGCAGACGATCGGCGACGCGGCGGCCCTCTGCAATTTCAAAGCGCTGATGCAGACGAAATGCGGAAGCGCGGCATGCCACGGCGGTGTCGGGAGCTCCACCTTGCTCGATCTGACGACTGACGGATTGGCGATGCGCCTCCAGGGCTTTCAGGGGTCGGGCTCGTGCGCGAACATGCTGATGGTCGACCCGCAAAATCCCGCCCAGAGCGCGCTCTATCTGAGGGTCAGCGGCACCAGCTGCGGAGTGCGCATGCCGCTCGGAGGCATGGCGCTGAGCAGCGAAGAGCAGGAGTGCATCCTGCAGTGGATCGGAAAGCCGTGAGGTGCTCCGTGCGCGATCGCCTGAGGCTATGCGGCGCTCTGTGGGCGCTGGTGGGCTGCACCGGTTACGTGGATCGCGTTTCGCCGCAAGACGCGGCATTGCCCGTGCCGTCCGACGCGAGCACGGAAGCACCGGATCAAGAACCAGCGACC
Source organism: uncultured Polyangiales bacterium (assembly GCA_964651185.1). Lineage (GTDB taxonomy): Bacteria > Myxococcota_A > Polyangia > Polyangiales > DASUME01 > DASUME01. The sequence continues at coordinate 1,892 of CAZYWR010001402.1, read as the reverse complement.
GATGCCGGCGCGCAGCCGGAACCCGCGCTCGATGCGGGTGCCGCCGTCGAGGAGACGCCGCCCGCGCCCGCGCCCGAGCCGCCGAGCGGAGACTTGCGCATGGCGAGCTCGGCTGCGTTCGACGGCTACCTGACGGACAGCAACGGGCGCGCTTTGTATATGTTCGTCGACGATAAGCCGACCGTGAACGAGACGGCCTGTCTCGATGACTGTGCGCGCGCTTGGCCACCGTTCGATGTGCTCAATATCCAGGTCGGACCGGGTATCGACGCGAGTGAGGTCAACCGCTTTCACCGTCAAGATGGCCAGTGGCAGACGCGCTACAAAGGTTTTCCGCTTTATTATCGGGCAGGCGAAGAGAATCAAACGGCCGTCACGGCGGATGGTACAGACGGGCGTTGGTTCGTGGCGCGCGATTATTTCGCGTTCATGTCGTCACCGCCACACTTCACGCCGGTCGAAGACCCTGCGGCTGGCGCGCGCGTGATGACCGACGGCTACGGGAACACGCTCTACGTATGCCTCGACGATAAACCGGAGACGGCCATGACGCTGGCGACGTCATCGTGCACCGACGACTGCCTGGCGAACCGTCCACCGTGGGTCGCGCGTGCCACCAACCGCACCACCATCCTGCCTTCGGTGCTCAACCCGACCGATCTGAACACTTACGTGCGGCCGGACGGACTCGACCAGCTGACTTACCGAGGTTGGCCGCTCTACTACTTCCGCGGCGACGACAAGCCGGGCGCGATCATCGGTCACAACCAGAACGCGTGGCGCGCGATTGAGCCGGTCGTCTTTGGCCTCCAGCCGACGACCGCCGTCTCGAACTGACGGCATGAGATCGAAACGTGAAAAAGGAAGGGAGACACGTCATGTCACGAACGCTGAAAATCATCGGGGTCGCAGCTCTGGCCGTCGGGGTCGCCGGCATTGCGGGCGCGAGCGCGCGCACCAAGCTGGTGGTGGAGTCGAACGACGCGGACAGCCGTGTGCAGTTCGTCTCTGACGCGCCGCTCGAGAAGATCACCGGCGTCGGCCACGCGGTGCGGGGCGATGTCGAGCTCGATCCAGCCGCGGTACAGCAGACCAAGGGCAAGCTCGAGCTCGACGTGGCGAGCATCAAGACCAACCTCGACTTGCGCGACGAGCACCTGCGCGGTCCGGACTGGCTCGACGCCGCGAAGTACCCGAAGATCAAGTTCGAGATCAAGCAGGTGGAGGGCGCTTCTGCGCTCAAGCCAGGCGAGGCGGCCGAGCTGAAGGTCCACGGCAAGCTGTCCATGCACGGCGTGACCCGCGACGAGGTGGCGACCGCCAAGGTGCGCTGGACGCCCGCCGACGGCGTGAAGGTGCAGGCCCAGTTCAAGGTGAACCTGACGAACTACAAGGTCTCGGTGCCGTCGTTGGTGCGACTCAAGGTCTCGGACGAGATCGCGCTCAACGTGATGCTGAAGATCACGCCCCGCGGCGGGCACTGATCGGGGCTGTCTCCGAACTGTCGCAGGATTGCCGCGCAGTGCGCGTCCGGTCGAGCGGAAGCTGCCACCGACAGGGTTCATGGGACCCTGATGGAACGCTCCGAGTTGCCCGACCCGGCCGCACCACTATCCGTTCTGCTCCGTGCCCTGCGCGCCGCGCGTCGTAGCTGCGTGGTGCGCGTGCAGAACGGTCTTCGGCGAGGTGAGCTGAACTTCGTCCATGGAGAGCTCGTCGCCATTCAGTTCGGCGAGCTGCGCGGGCCGGAGGCGGTCGCCGCCGTGCTCACGACCCGCGATCTTGCGCATGAGATCGACGTGCTCGCTGCTGCCCGCGAGCCAGACGGCGTGGTCGCGTTGCCTGCGCGCACGACGCTCAGTTACGGAGAGCTGTTTCCTCTCGAACCGGAC
>CAZYWR010001401.1:0-6252 GCA_964651185.1 uncultured Polyangiales bacterium | reverse complement strand
CATCTTTTGCAGACTCGGGATGCGCGCCGCCACCTGCGCCATGCCGTCGAGCGAGTCGAGCGCCTTGCCTCCGTAGAAGTAGCCGTCGGCCGTCACGAGCACTTTGGGCGCGATCTGCCCGAAGCGGTCCAACACGCCCTGCAGACCAAAGTCTGGTGAACAAGAAGACCAGACCGCGCCGAGGCTCGCCGCGGCCAGCATCGCGATCACGGCCTCGGGCACATTCGGCATGAAGCCGGCCACCCGGTCTCCCGCGATGACGCCGGCGTCCCGGAGCCCGCTCGCGACGCGCGTGACTTCGTCTTGCAATTGTGCGCGGGAGAGCTCGACACGCGCGCCGCATTCGTTGCGAAAGATGATCGCCGGAGCCGTGTGCGCGCGCAGCAGGTTCTCTGCAAAGTTCAGGCGCGCCGTGGGAAAGAAGCGCGCGCCGGGCATGCGCTCGGGGTGTTCCAGGGCCGGACCGTCGCCCCAGTCCGCGCGCACGTCCGCAAAGCGCGCGAGCTCGGTCCAGAACGCGCTCGGGTCCTCGATCGACCACGCGTACAGCTCCGCGTAGCTTCGGAGCGGGAGCGCGCGTCGCGCCCGGATGTCAGCCATGAAGCGGGTCAGGTTGGCGTCGGCGATGCGCTCGGCGGAAGGGCTCCACAGGGCCTGCATGGATCCGTTTTAAACCATCGCGGGGCCCGCGCATATCGCGTTCAGGAGGTCGCCGCCACAGGCGCTCCGGCGGCGCGCGGTCATGGGTCTGCGCGTGAGAGCGCTCGCGGTCGAGCTCCCGGCTCTCCACGCGCGTGTCGGTTCATGCCGGCACCCTGCCCTGAACCTCCGATTCACCCCGAAGCGCCCGGGCTCCGTCGGCCGAATCGCCCCGAACAAGCGAGGGTAGCGCGGCGGAGCGCGCTAGCTTTGCGCGGAGAGGGAGCTGTCTTTTGGCAACACGCATCACGGTTCACGCGAGTCCGCTGTTGCTCCAGCGCGGAGTGCGCGGCGTCGTCGGGCGACCGATGGAGATCGTCGTCCATTTCCCGACCGCGCCGGCGCTCTCCGCGCACGGCTTCGAGGTCGACAGCGCCTTCCCACAACCGGCCCTACTCGCGCACTTGCCTGCGCTCGCGCGCGCCGCCCGCGAGCGGCCGCAGGCGCGGCTCGTGTTGTTCGGTCACGCCGACGCGACGGGCGACGATGACCATAACAAACACCTTACTGATCGGCGCGCGCAAGCGGTCTTCGCGCTGTTGACGCAAGACCTCGGAGTGTTCGACAGGGTGGCCAGCGCGGATCACTGGGGACTCTCGCAATATCGGCGCATCTTGGACGCGCTGGGCGTCGTGGGCAGCGCCGAGGGGAAGCGCGTCCGGACATTTCAGCGGCAGTACAACGCAGACGCCTATCATCGCGGCGCAAGCCGCGAGCGCGCGCACGCGTCGCTGCAGGTCGATGGCATCCTCGGGCCTCGCACTGAAGCGGCGCTGCGCGACGCGTATCTGACGCGGGTGCCGGTCGCGCTCGACCCCGCGCGCTTCATCGGGCCCAAGACCGCGGGCTGCGGGGCCTTCAACCCTATCGGCGCCAACGACCAGGATCGCCGCGTAGCGCTCGCGCTGTATCGACCGGACTTTCCTACCGAGAGTAAGATTCCATGCCGAGAGGGCGACGCAGCGAGTTGTAAGGTGAACAAGAAGGCGCAGCACCCTTGGAAGTGCAACTTCTATCGCCGCACGCTAGAAGCCGAGCAAACAGCCGCCATCGCCCCCGTCGTTCAGCCAGCCGCCAACCGTCTGCTCCAGCTCCAAGACGCGAACGGGCAAGTGCTCGCCAACCACGCATATCAGCTCGTGTTCGCCGATGGCGAGGCATTGGACGGGACCTCGGACGGCTGCGGATGGATCGACCTGCCGATCGAGGATGGACAAAGCTGTCGCCTGCGCGTGGGTGAGGTCACGTACGCGATTCGCGTAGCGCCCGCGCTCTCCGAGCTCGAGGAGCGGCAGAGTCGGCTGAACGCGCTCGGGTTCGAGGCCGGGCGCGTGTCAGGCAGGCTTACGAAAGGCACGGACCGCGCGACCTTTCGCTTTCGGGAGTCGATTGGCGCGGCGGGCAGCGACACGGACGACGAACAGCTGCTCGCACAACTTCGTACCGATTCGCAAGGAGTCGCCTGATGCCAGGTCCGGAGGTAGAGCGTCTGGTGGACCTGGTCCTCACGTCGACGAGTCGCACCGTCGTTCGCCTCCCGCCCAGGGCGAGCGACTTCGCGCAAGATGTCTTCGCCAGGTTCGAGGACATGGACCTCGACGGCGATGAGTTCGCCAGCGCCGAAAACGTCGATGCCGCGCTGGGGTCGACCGCGTTCGTGGGGCGCGAAGCGGCGATGGTGGCCACCGCCAAGAAGTTCCTGGGCGACCTCGAGGAGCTCTCTGACGACGAGCTCGGCTTCGAAAACGACGGTTTGACCAAGGCCGACGTCGTGGCGCTCGAGAAGCTGCGCAGCGCCAAGCCCGCGCCCGCACTGATCCAGAAGCTCGATGCGGTTTACGCGTTCGCGAATCGTAAGATCGCCGCGACCGACCACCGCTTGTACGGACCGAGCGGCGTCCCCGATCCGTTGAGCGTGAGCCAGGGCATGATCGGCGACTGCTGGTTCGTGGCGGCCGTGGTCGCGCTGGGGCTGCGCAGCGAAGCGGAGATCCGCGCGCTCATCAAGCCCTTGGGCGGCTCGCCGGCGCGCTACCAAGTCGCGCTGCCCGGCGCGCCCAACCCCGCGGTCATCATCGAGGAGGCGAGTGACGGCGAGATCGCGCTGTTCGCCAGCGTGGGCGCGAACGGCATCTGGATGAGCTTGCTCGAGAAGGCGCTCGCGATCTGCATGGACGAAAGCGCATACTTCTTTCACTCGCACACCAAACCGGACGCGATCGATGCGGGGTCGATGGTGAATCGTGGCATCGAGCTCGTGACAGGCCGCACAACCGACCTCGATCTGCTCGTGCTCAGCGGCAAGGAGGAGACGCGGCTCAAGCTCGGCACGGCGTTTCGCCGCCGTAAGCTGGTGACGGCCGGCGTCGCCAAGGGGCTGTTCTCTGATACCAACGCGCGCGGGCTTCCCAATGGCCACGCGTACACGGTGGTCGGCTACGATCGCAAGGCGGACAAGGTGACGCTGCGCAACCCGTGGGGTTCGACCAGCACGCCGTTCAGCAATACGTTCACGCTCGCGTTCGACGACTTCTTCTCCGATTTTGCGCAGGTCGCCTATGAGACGTGACGGCTTTGTATTCTGGCTCGTCGCTCTGAGCGCCGGCGCGCTCGCGCTGAACGTCGCGCTGAACTATTTCTTGGTGGGCAGCGGCGGCTGGGGCCTTCCGTTCGCGTTTCTGCGCTGGAGCAGCGCCCCGCCACCGCTCACGACGCGTGATTTCCACGTACTCGCGCTGGCCGCCGACATCGGGGTGCTTGCGCTGGTCGCTCGGTTATGCAGCCGCCGAGCGCGAGCCCACCGTTAGCCCCGTCAGCAAACGCCCGTCGCGCCGAGCCGTCCAGCGTCACGATCCGCGAAAGCTGGCATCGTACTCCGCGTCTTCGAGATCGCATGCCGCGGGCGCGACCATCAGCGGCGCGCGGCAGTCGATCATGACGGCGAGCTCTTCCGTGCGCGACATCCCGATGCTCTCTTCGTAGCGACCTGGCTGCGGGCCGTGCGGAATGCCGCGCGGATGAAGCGTAAGACTCCCCGCTCCCACGCCAGTGCGCGAGGTAAACGCCCCGCTCACGTAGTACAGCACCTCGTCGACATCCACCGACGAATGCGGATAGGGACACGGGATGGCGTCCGGCCCGAAGTCGAGGGGACGCGGCACGAAGCTACAGATGTATGCGCCGCCGGCCGTGAAGGTGGTGTGCCAGGTCGGCGGCAGATGGACGGAGCTGACGCGCGGTTGAAACGCCAGAATCGGGAACGCCCACGGGTAGACGGTCCCATCCCAACCGACGACGTCGAGCGGCGAGTGTTCGCTCGCGAAAGCGTAGTGCCGGTCGTCGCGTTTGATCGTGATCACGCGGATGTTTTCGTCTTGAGCGCCGCGAAACTCGGGGCGGCGGAAGTCGCGATGACAGTAAGGTGCGTCCATGCGCAGCTGGCCAGAGGGATTGCGGAACTTTTCGGGTAAATCCACGCCGTGCTTGCACTCGATGCCCAGGTAATCGTGGCTGGTCGACGTGAGTTCGAAGCGGTGGACCAGCCCCTTGGGAATGAAGACGTAGTCGAGCGGTCCGTAGGCGAGGTCACCGAGCGGAGTGCGCAAGGTCCCGTTCCCCTCGCGAATAAACAAGAGCTCATCGCCGTCGGCGTTGAGGTGGTACACGGCGTCGCTGTGAAGCGGCTTGACGATGCTCAGCGTCACGTCTGCGTTGTAGAGGAGCGGGGTACGGGCCGAACCGACGCTGCCTGCGTGCTTCTTGCGCGCGCTCAGAAAGTGACGGCGCTGGAGGTCATGTCGTGGCGCGCCGCCTCGGTCGGGCCGCAGATCCACCGGCGCGGCCTCGAGCGCGCGCAGGGCATGCGGGCGATGCAAGTGGTAGAGAATGGTGTAGGGGCCTTCGAAGCCGTCGCGGGTGAGGCACTCTTCGTGGCGCAGCTCGCCGTCGCCACCGCGCAGGGCGCGGTGATGTTTGGGGGGAAGCTCTCCGTGAGCGCAGCGCTCCAACATTACGCCCCTCCCCTTTCCCCCGTCTGCTCGCGTTCGATACTCTCGAACAGCGCGCGAAAGTTGCCCGCACCGAAGCCCTGGTCGCCCTTGCGCTGAATGATCTCGTAGAAGAACGGCCCCGCCTCCGGGCTTCCATACAGGCCGGCGGAGTCTTTCAGGAAGATCTGCAGCAGATACGAACCGGCGCCGTGTCCATCGACAAGGATCTGCAGATCGCGCAGCTCCGCGACGTCTTCGTCGAGCTCGCCGATGCCCAGCTCCCGCAATCGTTCGGGCAGCCGCTCGTAGTAAGCATCCGGCGTCGGCATGAACTCGACCCCGCGGGCGCGCAGACCGCGCACCGCACCGAGGATGTCGGTGACTGAGAGCGCGACGTGTTGCACGCCGTCGCCGCGATGTCCCTCGTGGAAGATGTTGATCTGCGATGCTTTGAACTCCGGACGGTACGGCTCGTTGTTGGCGAACTTGACGTGCGTGGCAGGGTCCCACATGACCTTCGAGCGCAGGCCCGAGCCCGCGCGGCGCTCATGCTTGACTTGCGCGACGTCGCGGGTGTGGAACTCCACTTCCCAGAGCGGCTCGAAGCCCAGCACGTGCTCGAGCCAGAGCAGCGCCGGGCTCATGGTCTGGAAGTTCGAGGTGATGTGATCGATGTCCTGAAAACCGAAGGGGTTGCCGCCTTGCGCCGGCGCGGTGCGCTCCATACCCGGAAACAGCCCCGCATAGCCCTGGTTTTCGATGAAGCGAAAGGTCGTGTCGCCGAATGGCGTGGTGATGGAGAACGTGCGAATGATGCCGCCGTCATCCTGAAGCTCGAGGATCTCGCCGATCGGCGTACCGCCATCGCGCTCGAGCACGGCAAACGTGCGCGCGATGTCTTCGACGGCAAATGCGATCGTGCCGACACCGTCAGGATGCTTGGCCAAGTAGCGGTGCGCGCGCCCGCCTTCGCCGACCGGGGTCGAGCACACGACGGCGATCTCTCCAGCGCGAAAGACCAGCGCGCGCTGTCTACCTTGCCGCTCGAGCTCGTCGCTGCTGCGTCCGACTTGCTCGAATCCCATGTAATCGCAGTAAAACCGGCGGCTGCGCGCGAGGTCGCGCACGTAGTAGTGGATCCCGACGAGTCGGGTGATGCCTAGCTTGCCGGTCTTCACGGTGCGCTCCTCTCCGGCGCGGGCGCGTCGGGCTGCTGGTCGGGATGGGCCCGGCGAAAGGCGTCTTGGGCGAGCGCGTGCCGCTCGAGAGCTGAAAGCCGGGGAAAAGGGATCACGTCGACGGCGAAGCGCCGCGCGCTGTAGAGCTGAGGAACGATGAACACGTCGGCCACCGATGGCGACGCGCCCATGAAGAACGGGCCTTCGTGCGTTTGGGCGAGCACTTCGAGCGCCCGCAGTCCGCGCGCGATCACCTCGCTCCGGAACCGCTCTTCCTGCGCTCGTCCCCCGGCGCTACGCAGCGCCGCGAGCGTCTTACTGTTTTGCAGCGGCTGGATGCCGGCGTTCACGATCTCGACGGCTTCGCGCTGGCGTGCACGCGAGAG
>CAZYWR010001400.1:0-3451 GCA_964651185.1 uncultured Polyangiales bacterium | reverse complement strand
GGCGTCCTCGTGCAGCCAGTGGTTCAGCTGCCGGCCTCGCACGCGTTCGAGCACGAGTACCCAGCGCTGGCCGTCATGAATGAGCTCGTGGAGGGCGACCAAGTTGGGATGGACGACGTCGGCGAGCGTGCGGAACTCGTTTTTGAGGCAATAGAGGCGCCAAGGGTCGAGGTGGTCGAGCGTCTTGAGGGCGACGACCTCACGCCGGACCTGATCGTACGCTTCTTGTACGACCCCCATCCCGCCGACACCCAGGGTGCCGAGAAGCTGAAACCGCTGCTGCAGGTCGTGCGCCACACCTGACTATACTGGGAGAGCGGCGTTCGGGCGTAAGCGGAGGACGGCACCGCGGTGCTCGCGATCGGAGGCCGCGGACGGATCCAAATGGATCCGCTCGCGGCGCGAGGAGCGCCCCGGCCGGGACCAGCCGCTTCGGGCTTGCGCGGCGGCGTCGAAGTGCTCTGATTTGGCCGTCGTGACGATCACGGAGACGCAACGCGCGATCGACGCGGTCTTTCGCATCGAATCGCCCCGGCTGATCGCGGGGCTCGCGCGCATGGTGCGCGACGTGGGGCTCGCGGAGGAGCTCGCGCAAGACGCGCTGGTGGCGGCGCTGGAACACTGGCCCCAGTCGGGGGTGCCTCACAACCCGGGCGCCTGGCTCATGGCCACGGCCAAGCGGCGCGCCATCGACCTTCTGCGCCGCGACAAACGCCTCGCGCAAAAGCACGAACAGCTCGGGCACGAAGAGAGCGAGCGCGAGCGCAGCGTGCCCGACCTCGAAGCTGCGATCGACGACGAGGTGGGCGACGATCTGCTGAGCTTGGTGTTCACGTCCTGCCATCCCCTGCTCTCGCCCGAGGCGCGCGTGGCGCTGACGTTGCGGCTTTTGGGCGGCCTCACCACCGAGGAGATCGCGCGCGCGTTCCTGGTGCCGGAGCCCACCGTCGCCCAGCGCATCGTGCGCGCCAAGCGCACGCTCAGCGAGGCGAGCGTGCCGTTCGAGGTGCCGCGCGGCGCCGAGCTCGCCGCGCGCCTGTCTTCGGTGCTCGAGGTCATCTACTTGATCTTCAACGAAGGCTACTCGGCGACCGCCGGGAGCGACTGGACGCGCCCGGCCTTGTGCGAGGACGCGCTGCGCCTCGGTCGCGTCGTCGCCGAGCTCGCGCCGGGCGAGCCGGAGGTGCACGGGCTGGTGGCGCTGATGGAGATTCAGGCTTCGCGGCTGCGCGCGCGCTCCGGGCCCTCGGGGGAGCCGATCCTGCTGCTCGATCAGAACCGTGCGCGCTGGGACCATGTGCTCATCCGCCGCGGTCTGGCCGCGCTGGAGCGCGGCGCTCGGCTGCGCGCGCGGCCTGGACCGTACTTGCTGCAGGCCGCGATCGCCGCCTGTCACGCGCGGGCGCGCACCGCCGAGGAGACCGACTGGACGCGCATCGCCGCGCTTTACGGCTCGCTCGCCGGGCTCGCGCCGTCGCCCGTGGTCGAGCTGAACCGCGCGGTCGCCGTCAGCATGGCGGCGGGCCCTGCGGCCGGGCTCGCGATCGTGGACGCGCTGCGCTCCGAGCCGGCGCTGCGCGGCTACCACCTGCTGCCGAGCGTGCGCGCGGATCTGCTGGCCAAGCTCGGGCGACACGACGAAGCGCGCATCGAGTTCGAGCAGGCCGCGGCGCTGACCCGCAACATGCGCGAGCGCGCGTTCGTGCTCGAGCGCGCCGCGGCCTGCGCCAGAGCCGCGGGCGCCGACAACTGAGTCGCAGCCAGCCACCTCGAGGCCCCGGCACTCGACCCCCGCAGACCCGCGGTCGCGCCCTCGAGGTCAGCGCCCGAGGACCTCGATGCGCCCGTGCAAAAGCGCGACGACGGTCTCGATGCCCTCGGGTACGGTCAACGTGTGCACGGAACCGCTCGCCATCTCGAGCACGTCTCCGGGCACGAAGCGCCGGCCCTGATCGTCGACCATGGCGCCCTCGAGCACCATCGTCAGCTCGCGATCGGCGTGCTGGTGGCGAGCGATGCCCGCACCGCCGGAGAGGCGAACGAAGCCCGCGCGGAGCGGGGAAAGCGCGGGTCCTGGCGTGAAATCGACGAAGCTGTGCACCGGCGGCTCCCCGGGTGTCCACACGGCCGGATCGACGAGCGTCGCGAGCAGCGCGCGCATGGCCGTTTCCGCGAGCGCGAAGCGCGCCGCGAGCTCTCGACAAAACGGCAAATAACGCTCCGCCTCGAGCGCCGCCAAGAAGCGCGCGCGGGCTGGTTCGTCCACCGCGAGCGGTGCGCTCTCCGCCAGCAGCGCCAGCGCGCGCGCTTCGTCGCTCTCGTCAGCCATCGCGCTCTCCTTTCCCGCCGAGCGCCGCCTCGAGCGCCGCCAGCCCGCGCGCCAGCCGCGATTTCACGGTCCCGAGAGGGACGCCCGCGCGCTCCGCGATCTCCTTCGCCGTGAGGCCAGCAAAGTACGTGTACTCCAGGACCTGGCGCACGTCGCTCTCGAGCTCAGCGAGGCCGCGCCGCACCGCGAGCTCGTCGAGCGGGCTTGCCGAGCGAGGCCGCGCCGCACCGCGAGCTCGTCGAGCGGGCTTGCCGGCGGCGCGCTGGCGCGCTCATGGTCCGGATCGCGCACGAGCGGCCGCGTGTAGCGCGCTTCCGCGCGCCCAAGCCGATCGGCTGCGCGCGAGCGCAGGCGCAGCAACAGCCACGTGCGCACCGAGCCCTTGCTCGCGTCGTACTCGCGCACGTGCTGCCAGGCTTCGAGGAAGACATCGTGCACGAGATCGTCGGCCTCGCGCCGGTCGCCGAGGATGCGCACCGCCACGCCGAGCAGCGCCGGCGCCAAGCGATCGTAGAGCGCGCCGAAGGCCTCGCGATCGCCCGTACGCGCGCGCGCGACGAGCAGGGCGAGCTCGGAAGCGCCTTCGCGCTGCGCAACCACCTCGCGGGAACGAACCACCGACCCGACCGTAACACAACCGCGGGCCGAAACGATGCCGCGCGCCGCGATGGGGCTCCGTGCTCTTGGGCCCGTCGCGGTTACCAGCACGTATTGCTCGCGCCGAGTACGCTGGAGGCGCCGTTGTCGAGGCTGTGCGCGGGATAGTGCAAGACGAACGCGTAACACATCTCGCCATCCCCGAACGGCGAGCCCCACGGAATGTTGCGATCCGAGGTGTTCTCGTAGCTGCAAGTCGTCTTGATGCTATCGCCGGGCAGCACGTCGGCATCGATGGGATAGAAGATCTGCTGCCGATCGCTGAAGGGCTGATCGAGCACGGTATCGCTGCCGCCCGTTGCGCGCTGGATGGTGATCTGCGTGTGGCGTCCGTACTGGTGCATGTGCGGGGTGGCGTACAACAGATGAATCGAATCTTGCGCACTGAGTCCCATGCGGCCCGGATTGCAGACACCGCTGTAGGAGCTCTTTTGGCCGGGTGGCATGCCGATCAGCCCGCCGATG
>CAZYWR010001399.1:0-1719 GCA_964651185.1 uncultured Polyangiales bacterium | reverse complement strand
AACCCGATCACGGCCTTCGGCTAGAGCTTTGCCACGACCCCCAGCCCTGCGAGCGCCGTCTACGCGGGATACGCCGCGCAGCCGCAACCCGCGCGCTTGGGCCGCGAGCTGTTCGCCGCCGAGCTCGGTCGCGTGTTCGCGCGCCACGGCATGCTGGTGCTGTCGCCGGCCGCGCTGCGCCGGCTCGATCGCATCGATACGCTGGTGCTGCCCGCGGATCTGCTGGCGCGCGAGCAGTTTCTGGTCGGCGACGTCTTTTCGTTGCGCGGGCTCTCGCGTCCCGAGGCGCTCGCGCGTTCGCGCCGTCTGTTCCGCGCGGAGCGCCCATTGCGCGTGCAGCGCCACGATGGCTACTCGCTCGGCCCCGCGCGGCTCCTTCCCCACGCCGTCGACCCGGAGGTCGAGAGCGCGATCGCGGAGCGCGAGAGCCGGGGCGCGCTGGTGTTGGCGCTGGCGCGCGACGAGCAGGTGCTGGGCTTGGTCGAAGTGCAGATCTTCCCCGAGGGTGGCGTCGTCGATGCGATCAAGGCAGCGCGCCGGCTCGGACTCTCGATCGTGCTCGCCGCCGATGATCCGAACCAGGCCGAAGGGCTCAACCCCGATCAAGTGATCGGCATGACGCTCGGTCTCGGTGAAGGCATCCGCAAGCTGCAGCTCGCGGGCAAGGGCGTCTGCTTCGTGGGGCGCGGGCCCTCCGAGGGGTATGCCGCGTCCGACGTCGGGCTCGCGCTGTGCGTGCGCGAACGGGCGACGCCCTGGGGCGCGCACGTGCTCGCGCCCGACGACACGCGCTCGATCGCGACGTTGATCGAGGCGATCGGCGTCGCGCGCGCGGTCTCGGCGCAGAGCGTCCGGCTCGCGCTCGGCGCGGCCGCGGTCGGCACGCTCGCGTCCGCCGCCGGGCAAAAGCCCGCCGCTGGCCGGCGCGTGATGTTCGTGGTGAACGCCGCGAGCATGGTCGCCATGCTGAACGCGGTGCGCCGCACCGCCGTGGTGGAGACGCAGACGCGCTCCGCCGCCGACCCGACGCCTTGGCACGCGCTCAGCGTGCAAGGCACGCTGGCGCGCCTCGGCAGCAGCATGGAGGGCTTGAGCGAGCTGCGCGGTGCGGGCGCGGCGCGCGCGCCCGAGCGCCCGGCCTGGCTCGAGCTCGGAGCCGCCATTCAAAAAGAGCTGATGAGCCCGCTCTCTCCGCTCTTGGCGGTGGGCGCCGGTGTCTCGGCGGTGGTGGGATCGCTCGCGGATGCGAGCATCGTGGCCGGCGTGGGCGGCATCAACGCGTTGATCGGCGGCGTGCAGCGCTTCAAGACCGAGCGCGCGATCAATCAGCTCGGGCGCGCGGCCGAGGGGCGCGTGCACGTGCGGCGCGCCGGCCGCGTGACGGCCTGCCCGATCGACGAGCTGCGGCGTGGAGACGTCGTGCTGTTCGCGCAGGGCGACCTCGTGCCCGCCGATTGCCGCATCATCGAAGCGGAGGCGCTCGAGGTGGACACCTCTTCGTTGACCGGCGAATCGCTGCCCGTGCGCAAGGGGCCTGCGCCGTCGTTCGCGGAGAGCATCACCGACGTCACCTCGTTGTTGTACGCCGGCACCCGCTTCGCGGCCGGCCGCGCCACCGCGGTCGTGGTCGCCACGGGCGAGGACACCGTCGCGCGCCGGGCTGCCTCGGCGGCGCCCGATGAAGCGCGCGGCGGGGTCGAAGGGCGCGTGCGCGATCTG
>CAZYWR010001398.1:0-1761 GCA_964651185.1 uncultured Polyangiales bacterium | reverse complement strand
GGCGTGGATCAGTCGGCTTCGGGCGGATGCCGGCGCTTTTTGCGTTCGAGTTGGCGGCGGCGCTTTTGCTTGGTCCGTTCGGAGGGCGGCCGCCCTTTTAGCGCGGGCTGCTCGTGGTGGTGCTCCCAGCTCGCGCCGGCGCGGGCGCCGAGCTCGAAGACCGCCACCTCGCGCCGAGCCCGTTCGCCGAGCCGCAGAGGCACCACCGCGGCCCCGATCCCTGCGCCGACATACACCGCGCCCTTGGGGCCCAGCGTGCGCGTCCGGCAGCCGTACAGCCCGTGCACGTACTTATGGCCGATGAGCTTGCCGAGGAAGAGCTCGTGCATGCGCGCCAACGTCACCTGGCCGGCGTGCGTATGGCCCGAGAACACGAGCGGCACGCCCAGCTCCCACAGGTGATCGGCCTCTTCGGGGATGTGCGAGAGGCCGATCGTAGGCAAATCTCGGCGCAGGCCTTGGACTGCCCGCTCCGCGTCCGCGTGGCCGGTGTAGGCGTCGTCGAGCCCGACCACCTGCAGGCTCTGGTTGCGCAGCGTGATGGTCGTATGCGCGTTGTCGAGGACCTCTACCCCCGCACGGCGCAGCGCGCGCCGCACCGCGCTCGCGCCCGACCAGTGATCGTGGTTGCCGAGCACGCCGATGACCGGCCCCTTGAGCTGCGCGAGCGTGGCTTCGAGCTCGTCCAAGAACTCCTGGCTGTGGCAGACGAAGTCACCGGTGATCACGACGAGGTCGGGGTTCTGGCGGTTGGTGAGATCGATCGCGGCCTGCTGCACCGCATGGGCCGTGACGCGACCAAAGTGCTGGTCGGTGAGGTGGGCGATACGCAGGTGCGACACGCGCTCTTCGTGCTCGACGTGACCCGCGAAGCGCCGGAGCTCGATCGGATCGCGCGTGCGCGACATCGAGCTCGGAAATTGCGAGAAGCGTGGACGTTGCGGAACACCACCCATACGCGCTGGGGCTCTCCAGTTTGCCGTCCCGCGCCTGCCTCGGTACCCCGGGCCGGGACTGCGGGGCTTTTCGTTCATGGTAGTCGCTCTGTTCGTATTGCGCATCGCTCGGTGTCTGTACCCGCCCGATCGAGCCGACCGTGGGCGCGCGTATGCGCCTTCCGCCGACAAGTCGCATGCTCGCGCTGATCCTTCGGCTATAGTGGCGCGCCATGTTGAAGGTGTTCGTGCCCAGGGAGCGCCGCGCCGGGGAGACCCGAGTCGCGGCCACGCCCGAGACTGTGAAGCGGCTCGTGAAGGAGAAGCTCGAGGTCATCGTGGTGGCCGGCGCCGGCACGGCCGCGTCGTTTCTCGACCCCCTCTACGAAGCGGCGGGGGCCAAGCTGACCACGGACCTCAAGGCGGCCTACGCGAGCGCCGACATCGTGCTCAAGATCACCGAAGCCGCGGATCATCCCGAGCTCGGCCTGCACGAGGCCGATGCGCTCAAGCCGGGCGCGATCCTGATCGGGCTGATGGCGCCTTATCGCAACGTGCCCATGGTCAAGCGGCTGGCTGCGAACAAGGTGACCGCATTTGCGCTGGAGCTCGTGCCGCGCATCACGCGCGCGCAAAGCATGGACGTGCTCTCGTCGCAGGCCAATATCGCCGGCTACAAGGCCGTGCTCCTGGCGGCCGTGCAGCTGCCCAAATACTTCCCGCTTCTGATGACCGCGGCGGGCACCATCCAGCCGTCGCGCGTGGTGATCATGGGCGCCGGCGTGGCTGGACTCTCGGCGATCGCGACCGCGCGCCGGCTCGGCGC
>CAZYWR010001397.1:0-2636 GCA_964651185.1 uncultured Polyangiales bacterium | reverse complement strand
CCGCAACATGGGCGTGGGTACGCGCAGCATCTCCGGCTCTGCCAAGAACGGATCGCGCAGGTCGCGCGCGTTCAGCACGTCGTTCGGGCTGAGTACGTCGGCCACACCCCAGGCCACGCGTTGCTGGCCCACGCGTAGATCGAAGTGCCGCGCGAAGAAGCCGAGGTACAGCTCCATCAGACGCGCATCGAGCAGAACGCTCGTGCCCTGACTCGCCCAGCCTTGAAACCCCAAATCGCGGCCTGAGCCTTCTACGTAGGCAGCGACCCCGAGAGCGCCGGACACCGCGGCCTCGAACCAACTGCCGCGTTGATAGCTTGCGCGTACGAGCAGCTGCGTGCGGCTGAGCAGGCGATCGCGGGGAACACCTCGGACATCGCGCGCATCGTTGCGGCGGAGCCCGCGATCATACGGATAGAACTCCAGACTCTCGCGCGCCCAGCCGCTCACCTTCGTGCGCGTGAGCTCCGGCTCCGCGAGCGCCGAAGCCCCGGTTTCCGCCGCGCGTGGATCGGCGTTCGCTTCCATCACCTCGGTCACGTCCGCGTCCTGACTGTCCGTGCCTGTCACGACCTCGATCACGTCGGGTGCCGGGCTCGCTTGGTCTGCCTCCGCCTCTCCAGGCAGCGCCGCGGCAGAGACGTCGTCGGCCCGCGCCCGCGCCGAAATCATCACTGCGAGCAGCCCCATGCACCGGAGAGTCGGGCCGCACCGCACACGGGCCGTCACCGCGCCCCTACAGCTTCTCGAGCGCACGCACCGAGAATTCGTCGTCGGCCACGGCGCCGCTCAATGCGATCTGCTCGAGCGCAAGCTCGGTGGTGTGCTGCTGCTGATGGTTGACGATGCGCGCCTTGGAGATGAACCAGGCGCCGCTCACGCGCTTGAGCTCCAGACTCTCGTAGGTCTTCAGCAGTACCCGGCTGCGGTCATACATTTTCATACGCAAGGGCACGAAGTTGTCCTGGCGTACCCAGAGCTCGACGTGCGAATAGCCGGAGTCATTCGCCTTGGGGACGACGTCGACTACGTAGCAAGGCCACTTTCCGATGGTCTCCTCGCCCTTCAGCGTCGCGCCGCTCTCGCGAAAATCGCGTCGATCGAGGTCGGCGAAGGTGAAATCGGTGCCCATGAAGGCGCCCGCGCGCATGTTGCCGGCGATGCGGCGCGAGCGCTTGAGCTCCGGCAAAAACAGGAAGCGATCGTCGTCGCCATCTTTTTTTTGCACCTGCAGGAACGCGGCTCCCGCGAGGTCCGCAGGCGCCGAGAAGCGTACGATGCTCTTGGCGAGCGGCGGGTCGTACTGCACCGCCTTGCCCGAGAACACGAGCTCGCTGCGCGCTCCGCCCTTGTCGATCAGCGTCAGACGCGCGACGACCTTCGCGTTGCTTAGACCCGACGGATCCGAGGCCAAGACCCGCGCCATGATCTCGCTGGCGCTCAGCCCACTGGCACCCGCGCTCGGGAGCACCGCCAGAGAGACCAACCCAAACACAAGAAACTTGAACCTCATACCTTCTCCTGTCTGCATACGTTTTTTCGAGAAGCGTCAGACCGAGTTGAGCGCCGCGGCCGGCGTGCTCGAGGGGACCTCACGCAGCGCGCCTCGCCAGTCAAAGCCCACCCGGAACAACGCCGGCGTAAACACCAGATCCGACAGGAAGCCCGTGGCGATCGTCACGATCGACAACACCGCGAACGTCTGGAGTCCCCAGAAACTCGACAGCAGAAACACGGCAAAACCCGTGGACAAGATCACGCTCGTGAACAGAGAGGGCGGACCGATGGTGCGCAACGCCGAGCTGACGATCGCGTCGCGGTCGCGCTCTCCTGAGGCCGCGAGCTGGCGCACGCGCGCGACGAAGTGAATCGTCGTGTTGAACAGACCGCCGATGCACACGCACAGCACCAAGATCGTGTCGATGCGCAGCGGGATGGCGAACGCGCGCGTGACGAGGAAGCACGCAGCGACCGGGACCAAGTTGGGGATCACCGTCAGGATCGCGGCGCGCAAGGAGCGAAACAGCCACCACTCGAACACGATCACCGCCGAGAAAGCGAACACGAAGCCGTACAGCAGCTCCCGCACCACGTCGTCGAGCGCCCCGTACGCGACGATGCCGTGGCCGGTCACGGACGCCTTCACGCCGAGCGCCGTGAAGCCGGCGGCCTCGACGGCGCGCGTGAGCCGCGCTGCAAACGCGCGCGTCGCGTCGCTGCCGTGGTCCTCGAGCAACACGATCACGTGCGCGCGGCTGAAGTCGTCGGTCGCGAGCTCGGCGCGATCCAGCGGGTCGACCAGCGCGAGATACTGCGCGATGAGCGCGCGCGAACGCGGCACTTGACGCGCCGTGCGCTCTCCGCCCTGGAAGGCCAAGTGCGCCTCGGCCACCAGGTCCGCCAGCGAGCCGCAGAAGGTGACCGCCGGATCGCGCTCGATCGTCCGATCGAGCGCGTCGATGGCCGCCAAGACCTCGGGACGCTTCAGCGCGCCGTCTGCACCTTCGAGCAGGACGCTGACGCGCAGCACGCCTGAAAGCTTCTGTTCGAGCTGGCGCACGTCGCTTTGCGTCTTTCCTTGAGGAAGACTGCCCACGTAGGCGTTCTGCACGACCTGCGCGCGCGCCAGCCATCCG
>CAZYWR010001396.1:0-4181 GCA_964651185.1 uncultured Polyangiales bacterium | reverse complement strand
GTCACCAACCCTGCGTCAGCTCGCGCAGGAGCTCGGCGGCCGGTACCTCCTTGCACCCGCTTACGTTCTGACCTGCCCAGAGCGGGGAGAAGTCGCCGCTGCCGCGCTGCTCTGCGCGCGTCCGCAGCGGCGCGACCGCCGCGCTCGCCAGCGGAAAGGCAGGCGCGGTGGCGCACATGGGGCCGCGCTCGCGCATGAGCCGGTTCACGATGCCGCGGGCGGGCCGACCGCTGAACACGTTCGTGAGCGCCGTGTGGCTCGCCGCAGGGCTCTTCAGCGCCGCGCGATGGACCGCACTCGTCGTCGCCTCCGGGCAGAGCAGAAAGGCCGTGCCGATCTGCACGCCCGCGGCGCCGAGCGCGCGCGCCGCCGCGACGCCGGCCATGTCGGCGATTCCGCCCGTCGCGATCACCGGGACGCGCACGGCGCGGACGATCTGCGGCAAGAGCGCGAACGTGCCGACCTGGGTCGTCAGCTCTTCCGCGAGGAACATGCCGCGGTGGCCGCCGGCTTCGACGCCCTGTGCGATGATAGCGTCCACCCCCTGCGCTTCGAGCCAGCGCGCCTCCTCCACGGTGGTCGCGGACGAGAGCACCTTGGCGCCCCAGCTCTTCACGCGGGCGAGCAGATCCGGCGCCGGCAAGCCGAAATGGAAGCTGACGACCTCGGGCCGGAACTCGACCACGAGCTCGGCGACCTCCGCGTCGAACGGGCTGCGCTCAGGGCCCGCGGCGGCCGCGTGCGGATCGACGCCGAGCTCTTCGTAGTAGGGCGCGAGCGCGGCGCGCCAGGCGGCTTCGCGCGCGGCGTCGGCCGCAGGCGGCGTATGGCAGAAGAAGTTCACGTTGACGGGCTTGGTCGTGTGCGCCGCGATCGCGGCGAGCTCTCGGCGCAGCGCGTCCTTGCCGAGCAACGCGCACGGGAGGGAGCCCAGTCCTCCGGCGTTGGACACGGCGATCGCGAGCTCGCTCTCCTGCACCCCCGCCATCGGCGCTTGAATGATCGGAAACTCCACCCCGAGAAGTCGCTGCAGGCTCATGACATCGATCCTGCGCAGCCTGGCGAGGCTTGTCGAGCGTGCGATCAGCCGGCTTGCGCGCTGGTCGCGGCCCGCGGTTCTTCGTCCAGGACGGCCTCGCGGAGCAGGGCGACGCGATTGCCACCGGCTCGCTTGGCCGTGTACGCCTGGGCGTCAGCGCGCCGTAAGAGGGCGGCCACATCGTCATCCGCGCGGCTGATCGCGACGCCGATGCTCGCGGTGACGGGCGTGCTCGGCCAGCGTTCGCGGCCGACGCGCTGCACCGCGGCGACGACGCGCTCTGCGACGGGAAGGGCCGCGTCGGGCGCGAGATCGGGCAGCACCACCACGAACTCGTCGCCGCCGTAGCGCGCGACCAAGTCGACCGCGCGCGTCTCCTCCGCGAGCGCCTGGGCGATGTCGCGCAGCAGGAGGTCGCCTGCATCGTGTCCGAGCTCGTCGTTCACGCGCTTGAAGCCGTCGAGGTCGATCATGAGCACGCCGCAGCTGGCGCCCCGTGCTACGCGCTCGAGCTGACGGCGCAGCTCCGAGAACAGATGGCGCCGGTTGTAGAGCCCGGTGAGCTCGTCGAGCTGACTGAGCTCGGCGAGCTGCCGGTTCATGCGATCGAGCGTGTTCATCTGACGGAGCACGATGTGGGTCGTGAGCAAAACGCTCATCACTACCAGCGTGCCGCTCGCGAACAGCTGCGGCGCCGTCGGTCGCGGGGACGCGGGATCCGCCCGTGCAGGGCCGTAAGGCAACACGTCGATCGCCGAGATCGCGAGCAGGGCGGCGTAGGCGCACGAGCCCGCGACCGCGAGGATCATCGCGACCCGCGAGCGCGACGATGAGGACGCGGCGTTGATTACCGGAATCAGCAGGTAGCCGAAGGGAAACACGCTGCTGGCTGGCCCGAGCAGGAAGACTGGGTAGCTCAGGAAGGCGATGTCGACCGCGCCCATGAGCAGGCTACGCGTTTGTCCCTGGGCCCAGCCGTTGCGGATCACCAGCTGAAAACCCAGCGAAACGAGCAGGTAAGTGACGGACAGCGCGCGCAGCACGAAGTCGTCCGGACACACCGCGTCTGCGAACACGACGGCCGCGACGGCGAAGGCGATGCGCACAAGGCCCGCGTGGTCGCTGGCGTTATGGCGGCGTTCGATGCGGCTTTGCGGGGTGATCACGGGAGCTCGAGGGCTCGGGGGGAGCGCTTTGGCTTCGCGAAGGCGAGCGCAGCAGCTATGCATCACTATGCTCTCGCCACCGTGCTGGGCAAGGCGAACTAACTGAAATCGCGCGGGCTTGTAGGCGCGTGTACGCTGTCCTACCAAGCGAATTGAATGACGGTAGAGATCGACTTCGAACGCGGAACGCTGAAGGTTCGTGGGCCGGGGGCCAGCGACATCGCCGCGCTCTTGCCCTGCACTTGGGACGAGCGCAGCGCGTGTCTGCGCGCCGAAGCGCGCGCGTACGCCGAGCTCGTGCGCGCGCTGCGGCGCGCCAAGATCGCCTACGAGGATCGCGCGCGCCGCTACCTCGAGCTCACGGCGCGCGCGCTCGTGCAGCGCACGCCGCGTCGCTACCAGACGGAGGCGCTCGCCGCCTGGGAGCAGCGGCACGGTCGAGGCGTGGTCGTGCTGCCCACGGGCGCAGGCAAATCGCAGCTCGCGTTGATGGCGATCGACAAAAAGCAGCGCAGCGCGCTCGTGGTCGCGCCCACGCTCGACCTGGTGCGCCAGTGGTACGCGCTCTTGCGCGCGACGTTCGGCGGCCAAGTCGGTGTGGGCGTGGTGGGCGGCGGCGAGCACGACGTGCAAGCGCTCACCGTCACGACGTACGACTCCGCGCATTTGTACATGGAGCACTTGGGCGCGCGCTTCGGGCTGGTGGTGTTCGACGAATGCCATCATCTCCCGAGCGAAAGCTACGCGCTCGCGGCGCGCCAGTGTCTCGCTCCATTCCGGCTCGGGCTGAGCGCCACGCCCGAGCGCGCGGACGGCCGCGAGCAGCTGCTCGACGAGCTGATCGGGCCCGTGGTGTACCGGCGCGAGATCGGCGAGTTGAGCGGCCAGTACTTGGCTGCGTACGACACCGAGCGCATCGCCGTCGAGCTCGCGCCGGAGGAGCGCGCGGAGTACGAGCGCGAGCGCGGCGTCTATCTCGGCTTTCTGCGCGCGCAGGGCTTGCGTCTCGGATCGCCAGAGGCCTTTCGCGAGTTCATCATGCGCTCGGCGCGCAGCGAGCAGGGCCGGCGCGCGATGCGCGCGTATCGCAAGCAGCGCGAGCTCGCCTTCGCCGCGCCCGCCAAGCTGGCCTACGCAGCCCACCTGCTCCACGTGCATCGGCAGGACCGCACGATCGTGTTCACGGAAGACAACGCCACGGCCTACCGTATCTCCACGCGCATGCTGATCCCTGCCATCACGCATCAAACCAAGGTCAGCGAGCGGGCCGAGATCCTCGAGCGCCTCCATAGCGGCATCTACAACGCGGTGGTGACCTCGAAGGTGCTCAACGAAGGCGTGGATGTGCCCGCCGCGAACGTCGCGATCGTGGTCTCGGGCAGCGGCTCGGTGCGCGAGCACGTGCAGCGGCTCGGGCGCATCCTGCGCATGCAGGAGGGAAAGCAGGCGATCCTCTACGAGTTGGTGACGGCCGAGACGGGAGAGGCCTTCACGAGCGAGCGACGCCGGGAGCACAGTGCTTACCGCTGAGCTCGTGCGCGCGCGCCGGCAAGGTGGCGAGCTCTGCATCGCCGAGCTCACGCCGAAGCTACGCGCGCGTGCGCTCGAGCTGGCGCGCGATTACGTGGCGCTGGCCGAGGCGCACGTCGGCCAGACGCGCGCCGAGTTGGAAGAGGCGCTGGCGGGGGTCGCGCTCAAGGCGAGCGAGCGCAAGCTCGGGCTCGGCCTGCGCAAGTTGGTCGAGGATCGACTCGAGCTCGAGACCGAGAGCGCGCTCGAGCCGCGCGCCCTGCGCAGCACCATCTTCGCGGCGGCGGCCGAGGCGCGGCGCGCGCTCGGCGCGGGCGAGGCGCTCGATTGCCCGGGGTTGCTCGCGCGCGAGGCCGCGCAGCGCGGGCTCGACGCGGACGCGCTCGCGCGCTCGCTCTACGCCGACCTGCGGCAAGCGCAGGTGGTCAAGAGCTTCGACGTCGTCG
>CAZYWR010001395.1:0-2405 GCA_964651185.1 uncultured Polyangiales bacterium | reverse complement strand
GCGCGAACAGCCGCTCGCGCATATCGGCTGGGCCCATGATTGCGGCAAGCTCGCGCGCGCTTACAACCGGCTCGGCGCCCACGATCGGGCGCGCGCGGCCTGCCGCTTGGCGCTCCAACATCTGACGCCGGAAGACCTCGCATGCACGGCCCACAATGCCATCGTGGAGACCGAGCTGCTGATCGCGGAGGCAGGGCTCGGCCGCCGCGAGCACGCGGAGAGCGAGCTCGCCAAGCTGCTCGAGCGACAAGCCACGAAGGGCCCGCTCACGCGCGGCGCCTCCTACGAAGCGGGGGTGGAGATCGCGCTCTTGGCCAATGACCTGCCGCGGGCGCGCGCCTACTTCGCCGAAATGGAGCGCCTGTACCGGCCGATCGGGGCGCCGGGACTCGCGCAGCGCTGCGAACAACTCAGAGCGCGCATCGAGGGTACGACCGCCAGCGCGCCGGCCGGCCGCAGTTCGGTGATCACGACCGACACCAAGAGCGGTCCCTCGGGCAACACGATGCTCAGCGTCGAACGAATCCTGGGCGGCGGCACCATGTCGGTCGAGGAGCGCGCGCGGCGCGCCCTGCAGATCATGGCCGAGCACGCGCGCTGCGCCGAGGGGCTGCTTTATCTGCTCGACGAGCAGGCGCGGCCGCGCTTGTCCGCCAGCCTGGGCGGCGCCGAATCATCTCCCTTGCTCGAGCGCTGGATCGAACGCCGGCTGGCGAGCGAGCTCGAGGACGAGAGCACGCAGATGGCTTCCGAGGACGAGCCGACCGCGAGCGAGGCCAGCGAGGTGTTCGAGCAGGATGGACGTCACTACCGCGTGCACATCCTGATCGCGAGCGGCGCGAAGGCACAAGGCGTGATGGGAGCGGCGCTCCTGGCCGCCGAAAACGCTCCGCCGGCGCCCTGCCCTGCCGAGGTGTTGGGCTCCGTCGGCTACTACCTGCACCGAGCGCTCCACCACGGCGCCTCGATCGAATCGTTTACGTGAGGACGCCGATCTTTTTCACGGCGGAGAGGGTGCCATCCGTCGCCCTGGCGCACACCCCGCGCTCGTCTCGCGCTTCGCGCGTGCGCTGCTAGTTCTGCGTAAGGGAAAGGATCGCCATGCAGAATCCGGCACAACTGTTCGAGAGGTTCGCGCAGGTCCCGTGGCTGGGAAAGCCCTTGTTCTCGCGCGCAGTCAGCTTCGTCGCGCCTTACTTCGCGACCATCGCGCCGCGCTTTTTGCGGCTCGAGCCGGGTCGCGTCGAGGTTGCGATGAAGAACCGGCGGGCCGTCCACAATCACATAGGCACGGTCCATGCCATCGCGATGTGTAATCTGTGCGAGCTCGCGGCGGGCACGATGATCGAAGCCACTTTGCCGGGCGCGTTGCGCTGGATTCCACGCGGCATGACGGCGCGTTATCTCAAAAAGGCCGACACCGATTTGATCGCGCGCGCGCACATGGAACGGCCCCGCGACGACTTCGTCGGAGACGTCGTCATCCCCGTGAAGGTGTGCAACGCCCGCGACGAAGTGGTCATGGAGGCGGACATCACGATGTACATCTCTTTGCGTAAGGCGCAATCGTCGTAAGCTCTGGGGTGCCTCCCCTTTGCTTCTCGCTCAGGCGCAGAGCCGCGCGCTTTTGGCTATCGTCGACCGTACTGTGCTGCGGACTCCACAGCGGGCTCCCGCCGGCTCTCGGTCAGGACGCGAAACCCGGGCCCAAGGATGCGCCTGCGGAAGCGTCCCAGGCGCAGCGCGAAGAGCCCAAAAACATCGAGGGCGGCTCCGATCCCGAGGCCGATTACCTCGCGTTGGCCGACGCGCCGATCTTCTTGCCGCGCAGCTATCTGTACTGGGGAACCCCGGTCGGTCCCAAGGACTTCCGCGAGCGTCTGGTGTTCGCGCTCGAGTACGCTCTGCATCTCTCCATTTTCAGCGATCTGCGTAACCACGCGCTGCTCGGCAAGCGATGGGCGGGCGCCGCGACGCTCAGCTTCGAGGGCGATCTCCGCATGCTCGCGCTCGAGTCGAAGCCGGTTCGCATGCCCTCCTATCGGCCGAACCTTTCGGGCCAGCTTTTCTATATCTGGCACCGTCCGGCGCCGGTGCTCTTCGGCCTCCGGGCTGGCGTATTTCACTACTCGAATGGTCAGGAGCAGTGCACGTTCGACGCGAACGCGCGCG
The DNA here is from genome assembly GCA_964651185.1 of uncultured Polyangiales bacterium. Classification (GTDB taxonomy): domain Bacteria; phylum Myxococcota_A; class Polyangia; order Polyangiales; family DASUME01; genus DASUME01. The sequence goes on along the minus strand of CAZYWR010001395.1, from coordinate 233 downwards.
ACGACTCGGCCGCCTGTCATGCCGCCACCGCGCAGGTCACGAACCCGCAGCAGCAGCTGAATCGCAAGAACGGCAACTTCGCCACCAACGGCTGGCTGCTCGACCTCCATGCCCGCGTGCACCAAGTAAACGGCAAGGGCGTCGCGGTGGGTCACGTCGCCGGGGGCGTCTCGATGATGAGCATGCTCCAGCACGGCTCGCTCGCGATGGACCCCGCGCTGCGTCGCCTTTAC
>CAZYWR010001394.1:0-2395 GCA_964651185.1 uncultured Polyangiales bacterium | reverse complement strand
CCTGCCAACGTTCGAGCCATACTCGCGGAGAAACGACCCGAGCCCACTCGGGGGCCGACAGGAGAAGAGCCTGATCGCCCGTGACAAGCGCCGCGTCTGGACGCATCCGCAACAGACGCCACAAATGGGCGTCATTAGGGTCAGGCCCTTCGACGACACTACCCACTGGCATCAGAAGCTCGCCGCGGGCTACCAACACCTGGAGCAAGGAGCTGACCGCCTGCTCGTCCTTGCCATGGCGCCGCCTCAGGTGCGGGCGGCACAGCACGGCGCGGTACTCATCCACAAGTTCGTCGGAAAGCAGGAAATCAATGTGACCGGTGAGTGCCAGCTCGACAATGCGTGCTGGCGGCGAAACGGCGCTTTGCGTGACGAGGCCGGCGACCAAGACGTTGCAATCAATGACAACGATATCGCTCACGGCTCCCGCTTGGCTTGCTCGCGACGATGGGCCCGCGTCTCCTCCACGGCGAGCGCCACCGCCTCGTCCTCGCTCAGCGAGGCGTCGGCTCGCATCTCCGCCAGCGCGGCGCGTGCAGTCTCGTCTGAGCAAAGCGACGCGTTCTCGTCGCGCACGACATCGGCAGCTCTGAGCAACGCGCTCCGAACGTCGTCGGGGCTGAGCTCTGGAAAGAGCCTGAGTATTTGCTTGGCGGTCATCCCCTTGCCGACCATCGCCACGATAGCAGCGGTCGACGACGCGCGCTGCGCAGGGGGCGGCGGGGGCGTGGAGCGGGCTGAATCTGCCATGGTCGAACCTCTTGAGCGTAGGGTGCAGCGGGTTGTTCGCGCGGTCGAGTGGCGTTGTGAACTGCGCGGGTTGAGAGCGCAGGGCGTCGCTCGCTGTCACTGGAGCTTGGGTCGGAGAAATCGCCCGAAGGCATCTCACGAGGTTTACCTCGACACGTCGGCCTTGCGAACGTGCTCAACGCCTGTCGGCAATCTACCCGGAACGCATCCGGTTCACGGCCACAGCTTGGCGATGAGGAGCCCGACCAGCACTCCGCCTAAAAAGAGCTCCATCCGAACCTCCGGGGGCTCGACTGCCATGACGCTGACAGGACGTCAAGGAGGATACATCTGCCTTGCGAACCATAGCTTCGACGTGACAGTGTCGTTTGGACGCGAATGAGCTCGCGTAGGAGGCAGCCAATGAGTTGTTTTGACGTGAGTTTTCGACTTTCCGGGGATGTCGTGCCCCGCGACCATGGGTACTCGCTTTATTCGGCGATCTGCGGAGCGATCCCAGAGCTGCACGAGGCATCATGGCTGGCCGTCCACCCCATCGCCGGTGTCACTCGGGATGGAGGGCTGCTCCGCCTGCGTTCCAATGCAGAGGTACGTCTCCGGGTTCCTCCCGAGCGCGTGGCAACGCTACTTCCGCTCGTGGGAACGTCACTCGACTTGGGAAGGGCCAGGGTGAGCCTCGGTGTCCCGACGATTCATCCAGTGGTCCCCGCCCCGCGCCTGGACGCACGCTTGGTGCACGTGAAGATAACCACACTTCCGCTCAGACTGCTGAACGGGAAAGAAACCATCGACCTCGACAGACTCGCAGAGTCGTACCGGACGGAGCTCGAACGACAGCTCACGCGCCTCGACATTCGAAAGCCGTTTGAGCTTGCCGGGCGCAACCGCATCACCGTCGCGGGGAAGGAGCTCATCGGCTTCTCCGTGCGTGTGTCGGACTTGAGTGCCGAAGAGAGCCTGCGCCTACTGGTGAATGGGCTCGGCGGAAAGCGTCGCATGGGGTGTGGCGTGTTCAGGCCCACACGAGTGCACCAGTGATGGACGCGGAACCTACTCTGCTCGCGAAGAGCGTTCGAAAAGGTAAAGAGCCGCTCACGCTTGAGCAGCACCTGCGCGACACGGAAGAAGCTGCCCTCGCTCTGTTTCGCGAGGGGTCGCGTTGGGGCGCCGCCTTGCCCCGCTTTTTTTGTCTGAACGAAGATGGAAAGGCGCGCTTTCTGCTGAACCTACGTGTTGCAGCGCTCTTCCATGATATCGGCAAGGCCAATGTTGACTTTATCACTGCGATGCAGCGTGCCGCATTCGCGCAAGCCATTCGACATGAGCATCTAAGTGCGCTGCTGCTGCACACGCCGGCAGTCGTTGCCTGGCTGCGGACAAATCCGTTGCTCGATCACGATGCCATCACGGCTTCCGTACTATCGCACCACTTGAAGGCGGCCGAATCTGGCGATCATAGGGTTGGACAGTTGAGAAATGTGGGTCATGTCAGGCTGCTCTGCGAGCACCCTCAAGTGCATCGGACTCTTCAACGCATTTCGGACGTCGCTCGGTTGCCCCCGCCCCCTGCTCTCAGCTCTGCGACATATCCGGAAGGGATTTGGTCGGCGGTGCTCCCGGCTCTCATTCGGGCGGCGAGGGCCTT